>LOER01000045.1 GCA_001515945.1 Desulfitibacter sp. BRH_c19 | reverse complement strand
AGTAGGAGTTCCTTATATAGTAGTATTCCTAAACAAAGCAGACATGGTAGATGATGAAGAATTAATGGAACTAGTAGAAATGGAAGTAAGAGAATTACTAACTGAATACGAGTTTCCTGGTGATGACATTCCAGTAGTATCTGGATCAGCATTAAAAGCATTAGAATGCGGATGTGGAGAAGCAAGCTGTGAATGGTGCAGCAAGATAAATGACTTAATGGATGCAGTAGACAGCTATGTACCAACTCCAGAAAGAGACAAAGATAAGCCATTCTTGATGCCAATAGAAGATGTATTTAGTATTACAGGCCGTGGAACAGTAGCAACAGGAAGAGTAGACAGAGGCCAAGTAAAAGTACAAGACGAAGTAGAAATTGTAGGATTAACCGAACAACCAAGAAAGACAGTAGTAACAGGAGTAGAGATGTTCCGCAAGCTACTAGACTATGCAGAAGCAGGAGACAATGTAGGCTGCTTACTAAGAGGAGTAGACAGAAAAGAAATTGAAAGAGGTCAAGTACTAGCAAAGCCTGGCTCAATTAAGCCCTTAACAAAGTTTAGTTCAGAAGTATACGTTCTAAGTAAAGAAGAAGGTGGAAGACATACACCATTTTTCTCAGGATATAGACCACAGTTTTACTTCAGAACAACAGACGTAACAGGAATTATTGCTTTACCAGAAGGCGTAGAAATGGTAATGCCTGGAGACAATATCAAAATGGATATCTCCTTGATTACTCCAATTGCTATTGAACCAGGATTAAGGTTTGCAATTAGAGAAGGCGGCAGAACTGTTGGTGCTGGTGTTGTTTCTGAAATAAGCGAGTAAATTAGCTTATATTATAAGTTATGCTTAATTCGCAATAAAAAGGGAATAGAATAAGGTTTATTCTATTCCCTTTAAATCCGCTATTTAAATAAATTAAGATGTGCGATGAGGTGAAAGGTTGCTGCAGAAAAAGAGCAGGAAATTTTCGCTGAGAATTGTCCGTTATATAATCGGGCGCTAGGAGGAATAGAAAATGGCAAAAAATAAGATTAGAATTCGCCTTAAAGCTTATGATCATCAGCTGCTTGACCAATCTTCTCAAAGAATTGTAGAGACAGCAAAAAGGACAGGTGCAAATGTATCTGGACCTATTCCACTTCCTACTGAAAAAAATATATTTACAATTTTGAGGTCTCCCCATGTCAATAAGGATTCAAGGGAACAGTTTGAGATGAGGACTCATAAAAGACTCATTGATATAAATGAACCTACACCTAAGACAGTTGATGCACTAATGCGTCTTGATTTACCGGCTGGCGTAGACATCGAAATAAAACTTTAGTAAAAGAGGGGGTGTAGAAAGTGTCCAACGCTATTTTAGGAATTAAAAAGGGTATGACTCAGGTTTTTGAAGATACAGGTGTAGTTGTCCCAGTAACTGTTATAGCTGCAGGTCCATGTATAGTACTTCAGAAAAAAACTGTGGAAACAGATGGATATAATGCTATTCAGGTAGGTTTTTATGAAGCTAAGGCAAGCAGAGTGAATAAGCCAATGAAAGGCCATTTTGCAAAGGCCGTGAACGACAAGGTATTTAAGTATGTTAAGGAATTTAGATTTGATAATGTAGATCAGTATCAAGTTGGGCAAGAAATAAACGTTGAGATATTTAATCCTGGAGATAAAGTAGACGTTACTGCTAAATCAAAGGGTAAAGGTTTTGCTGGATATATTAAAAAGTATAACTTTAGTAGAGGACCATCATCTCATGGTTCAAAGTATCATAGGGGTGGGGGTTCACTAGGTGCGAAAGGACCTGCTAGAGTATTTAAAGGACGTAAAATGCCAGGACGTATGGGTGGCGAAAAAATAACAACTTTGAATTTGGAAGTAGTAAAAATTTATCCAGCTGAAAATTTGTTATTGGTTAAGGGAGCTGTACCTGGTCCTAGCAAAGGATTAGTTTTTGTAAAAAATTCTGTAAAGACTAAGTAATAATTCTGTTGGGAAAGGAGGCAGTGCAATGCCCGTTGTAGCAATCTATAATGTCCAAGGCCAACAAGTTGGAGATTTACAATTAAATGAAAGTATTTTTGCTGCCAAAATAAGTGAAGCTGCTATGCACCAAGTTGTAATCAATCACCTTGCAAATCTTAGAAGGGGTACTCATTCCACTAAGAGTAGAGGAGAAGTTAGTGGCGGCGGCAAGAAACCATGGAGACAAAAAGGTACTGGTAGGGCTAGAGCTGGAACCTCCCGTTCTCCGTTATGGAGAGGCGGTTCAATAATATTTGGTCCAAAACCAAGAGACTATAGCTACACTTTACCAAGAAAATTAAAAAGAGTAGCTTTAAGGTCAGCATTTACATCCAAGGTAAATGATGAAAAACTAATTGTTCTAGATCAACTATCCTTTGATGCACCTAAAACAAAGGAGATAATCAACATTCTTAAAGCTTTGGATCATCAAGATGTAAAAACCTTAGTAATTATAGCTGAAAAAGATGATAACGTTACTAAGTCCATTAGGAACATTGAAGGTGTTACTGTAATAAATTCTCATAACATTAATGTTTACGATATAGTAAACAATGAAAAAGTGATTATGACTAAGGATGCTGTTGCAAGAGTTGAGGAGGTGTTGGTATAATGCGTAATCCTCATGACGTTATTATTAAACCTGTTATTTCTGAAAAAACTACAGATTTAATGGCACTTAATAAGTACACTTTTATTGTTGAAAGAAAAGCAAACAAAGTGGAAATTGCAAATGCTGTTGAAAAGATATTTAATGTTACAGTAGAAAATGTTAATACCCTAAAAGCAAGGGGTAAAAACAGAAGAATGGGTCGTTTTATCGGTAAAACTCCTGACCGTAAAAAAGCAATTGTGACATTAAAAGAGGGAGACAAGATAGAAATCATTGAAGGACTATAAAAAGTTAAGGAGGGATATATATGGGTATCAAGAAATTCAAACCAACCTCTCCTGGTAGACGGCAGATGACTGTTTCAACCTTTGAAGAAATTACAACTGATAAGCCAGAAAAGAGCTTATTAGCTCCCTTAAATAAAAACGCTGGTCGTAATGCCCAGGGTAGAATAACAGTCAGGCACAGGGGCGGCGGTCATAAAAGGGCGTATAGAATTATTGATTTTAAAAGGGATAAGGATGGTATTCCGGCTACTATAGTTACTATTGAATATGATCCAAACCGTTCTGCAAATATCGCACTTGTTAATTATGCCGATGGAGAAAAAAGATATATTCTTGCACCAAACGGTTTAAAGGTTGGAACTAAGATAGAATCAGGACCCGAATCTGATATTAAAGTTGGGAATTGCCTACCTCTACAAAATATTCCCGTTGGTTCTGTTATTCACGCCATTGAATTAAAAGAAGGAAAAGGCGCACAGATGGCTAGGTCAGCAGGTACTTCTGCACAGCTTATGGCAAAAGAAGGAACCTATGCACATGTAAGATTGCCATCTGGAGAAGTTAGGTTGGTACATGTTAGATGTAGAGCAACTATTGGCCAGGTAGGTAATCATGACCATGAAAATATTACAGTCGGAAAAGCAGGTAGATCCCGTTGGTTAGGAAAAAGGCCTACTGTCAGAGGTGTTGTTATGAACCCAGTTGATCACCCACATGGTGGTGGTGAAGGTAGATCACCTATTGGCCGTAATCCAGTTACTCCATGGGGAAAACCAGCACTTGGAGCAAAAACGCGTAAGAAGAATAAGCCATCAGATAAATATATCGTTAAACGTAGGAATTCTTAAGGTTTTAAGAAAGGGGGTTGTCACTGATGGGCAGATCTCTAAAAAAAGGTCCTTATTGTGATCCGAAATTATTAAAAAAAGTTGATGTAAGTAATGAAAAAGGCGATAAAAAGGTTATTAAAACATGGTCAAGAGGCTCTACTATTTTTCCTCAAATGGTAGGTCTTACAATAGCCGTCCATGATGGACGCAAGCATATACCTGTTTATATTACTGAGGATATGGTGGGACATAAACTAGGCGAGTTCGCGCCAACAAGGACCTTTAAAGGTCACGGTTCCCATACTGAAAGATCTACTAGTCTTAAATAGAGACTTGTTGTATTGAAAGGGGGTACAATTTATGGAAGCAAAAGCTGTTGCTAAATATATAAGAATGTCACCTACAAAGATTCGTCAGGTAGCTGACCTAATAAGAGGCAAAAGCGTACGTGAAGCACTAGCTATTTTGAGATATACCCCTAAGGGTTCAGGACTAGATATCTCGAAAGCTGTTAAGTCAGCTGCGGCTAATGCGGAGCACAATTTTGAAATGGATTCAGATAGTTTATATATATCAAGGATTTTCATTGATCAGGCACCAACTTTAAAAAGGTTTAAACCTAGGGCAATGGGAAGAGCGGATAGAATACGTAAAAGATCAAGCCATATTACTGTAGTAGTTAGTGAAAGGGAGGAGGTTAATTAGTGGGTCAAAAGGTTCATCCTAAGGGATTAAGAATTGGTATTATTAAAGATTGGGATGCCAAATGGTATGCTGACAAAAACTATGTAGAGCTTCTTCATGAAGATATCAAGGTGCGTGAGCATATAAAGAAGAAGTTGTTTACTGCAGGCATCTCTACTGTTGAAATAGAGAGAGCCGCAAATAGACTAAAAGTATCTGTGCATACTGCAAAGCCAGGGATTGTTATTGGTAGAGGTGGCGCAGAAGTAGAAAATTTGCGTAAAGAAATAGCAAAAATATCAGGAAAACAAGTAGCTGTAAATATAGTGGAAATTAAAAAGCCTGAGCTAGATGCACTATTAGTTGCTGAAGGAGTGGCTGCGCAGTTAGAAAAACGTGTTTCCTTCCGGAGAGCTATGAAACAGGCCGTTAGTCGTTCAATGAAATTTGGTGCAGAGGGGATTAAGATCATGTGTGCTGGTCGTTTAGCTGGTGCTGAAATGGCTAGAACAGAATGGTATAGTGAAGGTAAAGTACCCTTGCATACATTAAGAGCAGATATAGACTACGGTTTTGCCGAGGCTAATACCACTTATGGAAAAATTGGTGTTAAAGTCTGGCTATATAAAGGTGAAGTTCTTCCGAAGGCAAAGAAGCAACCTGCCCAGGAAGGGGGAAACTAACCCATGTTGATGCCAAAAAGAGTAAAATATCGTAGACAACACAGAGGTTCTTTAAAAGGAAATGCTCAAAAGGGCAATCGAATTGATTATGGTGAGTTTGGTTTACAAGCTCTAGAAAACGGCTGGATTAGTAGCCGCCAGATTGAAGCTGCTCGTGTTGCCATGACAAGGTTTATTAAAAGGGGCGGTAAGGTTTGGATAAAGATCTTCCCAGATAAGCCCGTTACGGCAAAACCTGCTGAAACACGAATGGGTAGTGGTAAAGGTGCTCCAGAGTATTGGGTTGCAGTTGTTAAGCCTGGCCGTGTAATGTTTGAGTTAGCAGGCGTAAGTGAAGAGATTGCAAAAGAAGCGTTGCGTCTAGCTTCTCACAAACTTTCAGTAAAAACCAAGTTTGTAAAACGTGCAGGAGTGGGTGGTGAGGCCGATGAAAGCTAATAAATTAAGAGATTTATCCAAACAAGAAGTTACCCGTAAAGTGGATGATTTAAAGCAGGAATTGTTTAACTTGAGATTTCAAATGGCAACTGGTCAATTAGATAATCCAATAAGAATTAGGGAAGTTAGAAAAGATATAGCTAGGGCCAAAACTATACTCAGGGAAATTGAGATTAGTGAAGGCTAGGTAACACTGAAGTAAAAGGAGGGAATACCTTGGTAGAGCGTTCAGCCCGTAAAACTCGTATTGGGAAAGTGGTAAGTAATAAGATGGATAAGACAGTTATTGTGGCTGTAGAAAACTTTGTTAGCCATAAACTTTACCATAAGGCCATTAAGAATACAAAAAAATATAAAGCTCATGACGAGAATAATGAATGTAATATTGGCGATAAGGTTAAAATTATGGAGACTCGTCCATTAAGCAAAGATAAGACGTGGCGAGTTCTAGAAGTATTAGAAAAGACACAGGAAATTTAAAAACGCTAGGTTTATTGGGAAGGGGGTAGTATTATGATACAAGTCCAAACAATGCTAAAAGTTGGAGACAATACTGGTGCTAAACGCCTGATGTGTATTAAAGTAATAGGTGGATCTGGTAGACGTTATGCTTCTATTGGTGACATAATTATTTGTGCGGTTAAGGAATCTACACCAGGGGGCGTTGTCAAAAAAGGAGAAGTTATAAGGGCTGTTGTAGTTCGGACTAAAAAACCCATAAGGCGTAAAGATGGAACGTATATTAGATTTAGTGAAAATGCAGCTGTCATTATAAATGATAACGGAGACCCCCGGGGAACAAGGATTTTTGGTCCCGTTGCCAGAGAACTGAGAGATAAGGATTATATGAAAATTGTATCCTTAGCCCCTGAGGTTTTATAGGATATTAAAGTTTAAGCAGGTAATGGAGGTGACTTTATGGCAACACCTAAAAAGGTACATGTCAAAAAAGGTGATAAGGTAATGGTTATTGCTGGGAAAGATTCCGGTAAAACAGGAAAAGTATTAGAAGTTCTGCCAAAGTCTAATAAAGTTGTAGTAGAAGGTGCAGGCATTGTTAAACGCCATACCAGACCTACTAAGAAGATTTCAAATGGTGGAATTATAGAACAAGAATCTGCTATCCATGCTTCAAATGTGATGTACTATTGTTCCAAGTGCAAGAGGCCTGTAAGAACTGGGACAATAATTGAGGGTGACAAAAAGATCAGAGTGTGTAAGAAGTGTGGAGGTCCTGCTGATAAATAGAGTTGTTTTGGAAAGGAGGTAGGTTTAATGGCCAGACTGAAAGAATACTATCAGGAAAATGTAGTAGTAGCTTTAAAGGATAAAATGGGTTATAAAAACGTTATGGAAATTCCTCGCCTAGAGAAAATCATAATTAACATGGGCATTGGAGAAGCAACCCAAAATCCAAAAGTACTAGATGGTGCGGTACAAGATTTACAGACTATATCTGGACAAAAGCCAATCATTACAAAGGCAAAAAAATCCATAGCTGCCTTTAAGTTAAGAGAAGGTATGCCTATTGGTTGTAAAGTGACTTTAAGAGGAAATAGAATGTATGAATTTTTGGATAGACTAGTTAATGCAACTCTACCACGTGTTAGGGACTTTAGAGGTATATCAGCAAAAGCATTTGATGGTAGAGGTAATTATACCTTAGGGCTTAAAGAGCAAATAATTTTCCCTGAAATAGATTATGATAAAGTAGATAAGGTTAGAGGAATGAATATAGTTTTTGTTACCTCTGCTAAGACTGATGAAGAGGCTAGAGAACTTTTAAAATTAATGGGTATGCCCTTTAAAGAACACTAAGGTAATTTTTAAGGAGGTAAATTAATGGCAAAAAAATCCATGATTGCCAAGCAAAGCAGAAAAGCTAAGTTTAGCGCTAGAGCATATAATCGTTGTAAAATTTGTGGTAGACCTCGTGGATATATGCGCAAGTTTGGTATGTGCCGTATATGTTTTAGAGAAAGAGCTTACAGGGGTGAAATCCCTGGTATAACCAAAGCTAGTTGGTAAAGAGAGTACTAAAAGGGGGTGCTGAAACATGGTAATGACTGATCCTATTGCTGACTATTTAACAAGAGTAAGAAATGCGAACAATGTCATGAAGGAAACAGTTGAAATTCCAGCTTCTAATGTGAAAAAAAACATGAGTGAAATCCTCAAAAAGGAAGGTTTCATCAAGGATTATGAATACATTGAGGATGGTAAACAAGGGATCATTAGAGTCTATTTGAAATATACTCCAAATAGAGAAAAAGTAATTAGTGGTTTAAAAAGAATTAGTAAGCCAGGACTAAGAGTATACGCGAGAAGAGACGAAATACCAAAGGTTCTGGGAGGCTTAGGAATAGCGATAATATCGACATCTAAAGGAATTATGACAGATAAGGAAGCAAGAAGAGATATGGTGGGTGGAGAAGTTATTTGCTATATTTGGTAGTTGCTAGAATGGAGGTGTTTACATGTCAAGGATAGGAAAAAAACCAGTAGATATTCCATCTGGTGTTGATGTAAAATTAGTTGATAATAAGATTACAGTAAAAGGGCCCAAAGGAACACTTGAAAGGGACCTTCATCCAGAAATAAACGTAGCCGTAGAAGAAACAGCCATTGTAGTTACAAGACCTAGTGATCAGAAGAAACATCGTGCATTACATGGACTTACACGAGCTCTTGTAAACAATATGGTGGAAGGTGTAACAAAGGGTTACGAAAAGAAGTTAGAGTTGGTGGGAGTTGGTTACAGAGCGGCTATGCAAGGCAGTAAGCTTGTTCTTAATGTTGGATACTCACACCCCGTTGAAATGGTTCCTGATAATGGGCTTAAAGTTGAAGTAGGTGCTAAACAAAATCTAATAATCATTAGTGGCTATGATAAAGAGGTTGTTGGACAGTTTGCAGCTAAAGTAAGAGCAGTAAGAGAGCCTGAACCATATAAAGGCAAAGGAATCAAATATTCAGATGAAAAAATTCGCAGAAAAGCTGGTAAAGCTGGCAGCAAATAAGTTAGTGTCTAGTTTCTTTTGGGAAAGGAGTGAAATTTGTGTATAAAATATATGAGCGAAATGCTACTCGCAAAAAGAAGCACAGACGCTTGAGATCCCGATTAACTGGTACCAGTGAAAGGCCAAGACTAAACATTTTTCGTAGTAATTGTCAGATTTATGCCCAAATTATTGATGATACAGTTGGCAAAACAGTGGTAGCAGCTTCTAGCTTAGAAAAGGATATTCAAGATGAAATAAAAGACTTAAATAAAAAGGAAACTGCAAAAGTTATTGGCAAGCTTGTTGCTCAAAGAGCGATTGAAAGGGGTATCAAGCAAGTTGTATATGACAGAGGCGGTTACATCTACCATGGGAGAGTCGCAGCCGTGGCAGAAGGTGCCCGGGAAGTTGGATTGGAATTTTAACCATGAAGGAGGAAAATTATGAATAGAATTGACCACAGGGACATGGAATTATCCGAAAAAGTGGTTAATATAAGCCGGGTTGCTAAGGTTGTTAAAGGTGGACGTCGTTTCAGTTTTAGTGCTTTAGTAGTTGTTGGAGATGGCAAGGGTCGTGTTGGCGCCGGCTTAGGAAAAGCAGGAGAAGTTCCAGAGGCAATTCGTAAAGGCATTGAAGATGCTAAAAAGAACATGATAGATGTTCCTATTGTTGGAACTTCAATACCGCATGAGATTATAGGTCGTTTTGGAGCAGGAAGAGTACTTTTAAAGCCAGCTTCAGAAGGTACAGGAGTAATTGCTGGTGGTTCTGTAAGACCTGTTCTTGAATTAGCTGGCATCAAGGATATTTTAACTAAATCTCTTGGCTCAGCTAATGCAAATAATATTGTCTATGCTACACTAGAGGGTCTAAAAACCCTAAAGAAAGTAGAAGATGTGGCAAAATTACGTGGAAAAACAGTTGAAGAATTGTTAGGGTAGGAGGTATTTTTAGTGGCAAAATTAAAAATTACCCTTGTTAAAAGTCCTATAGGCTCTACTGAAAGACAAAAAAGAACCGTAGAGGCTTTGGGGCTAGGTAAATTAAACAGTACTGTAACTCAAGTTGATACTCCAGATATACGCGGTAAAGTAAAGAAGGTAGATCACCTTGTTTCTGTAGAAGAAATTGAAGCATAGGGGGTGTAAAGGATGAGAATTCATGATTTGAAACCTGGTGAAGGATCCAAAAAAACTAGAACTCGTAGAGGTAGAGGTATGGGCTCTGGCTTGGGAAAGACTTCAGGCAGGGGACATGGAGGACAGAAATCACGTTCAGGCGGAGGAGTAAGACCTGGTTTTGAAGGTGGCCAAATGCCTCTTATCAGAAGATTACCCAAAAGAGGGTTTACAAATATCTTTAGAAAAGATATTGTTATTGTAAGTCTCGATTCATTAAATGTATTTGATGAGGGTGTTGTAGTTACTCCAGAGTTAATGTTGGAAAAAGGGATCATAAAGAAAACCAGGGATGGAGTTAAAATCCTTGGAAATGGCGAAATCACTAAAGCTCTTACAGTAAAAGCACATGCTTTTAGTCATACAGCTCAAGAAAAAATTACAGCTGCTGGCGGAACTGTTGAGGTGGTATAAATGTTAGAAACGTTACAAAGTGCATGGAAAGCAAAGGATTTAAGAACAAAAATAATATTTACCCTAATGATGTTTTTAATTTTCAGATTTGGGGCTCATATACCAGTTCCTGGTGTTGACACGGTTGCTTTCAAAGAAATGCTTGGTAGTGGTTCTATATTTGGTTTTATGGACGTTATATCAGGTGGCGCATTAAGTAATGTGACTGTGTTTGCCATGGGTATCATGCCTTATATAAACGCATCAATTATTATGCAGTTGCTAACGGTAGTTGTACCTTATCTTGAAAGGCTAGCAAAAGAGGGTGAAGAAGGCAGAAAGAAAATTGTTCAATTTACCCGGTATGGTACTGTGATCCTCGGTTTTATCCAGGCTGGAGGCATGTCAGTATTTTTTGGAAGAAGTGGTATTCTTGTAGACCCATCATTGCCAAGCTATGCTGTAGTTACTATATCCTTAACAGCAGGCACAGCATTTTTGATGTGGTTAGGTGAGCTTATAACAGAAAAGGGTATTGGAAACGGTATATCCTTGATTATTTTTGCAGGTATTGTTTCTGGCATACCAGGCGGTATTGTGACACTATACAATTATGTGATAACTGGTGAAGCCAGTATTATCACAATTATAATATTTCTAATCATGGCTTTACTGATAATAGCAGGAATAGTGTATATACACGAAGGACAAAGAAGAATACCAGTTCAATATGCTAAGCGTGTTGTTGGAAGAAAGGTATATGGAGGACAAAGCACTCATATTCCTTTGAAAGTTAACCAAGCAGGTGTTATTCCAGTAATATTTGCAATGTCAATACTGCTCTTTCCATCAACAATAGCTCAGTGGTTTCCGCAAAGTGGTTTTGCTCAATGGGTATTAGGTGTATTTAACTTTACATCAATACCATATATGATAATGTATGCTATGTTTATTATATTCTTCACTTATTTCTATACTGCAGTTACTTTTAATCCTCAGGATGTTGCAGATAATATGAAAAAGTATGGTGGATTTATTCCAGGACTTCGTCCTGGTAGGCCTACTACAGAATATATTGATAGAGTATTAACTAGAATTACTTTAGCAGGAGCCCTGTTCCTTGCATTTATTGCATTGATGCCAAACTTTATTATGGGCATAACAGGTTTAAACATTGCGTTTGGTGGTACTGGATTACTAATTGTTGTGGGTGTTGCATTAGAAACCATGAAACAAATAGAGTCTCAATTAATGATGCGTCACTATCAAGGGTTTATGAAATAGGTCACAGGGAGGTAAAAAACCATGAGAATTATTTTGATGGGCCCTCCAGGTGCTGGAAAAGGTACTCAAGGGGAACGTTTAGTAGAAGAGTTGGATATTCCACATATATCTACTGGTGATATGTTTAGACTTGCTATAAAAGAAGGTACAGATCTAGGCAAAAAGGCTAAGGAGTATATGGATAAGGGAGAATTGGTTCCTGATGAAGTTACCATTGGAATTGTTAAAGAAAGGCTTCTTGCAGATGATTGCCAGCCAGGTTTTATGCTAGATGGTTTCCCTAGAACTGTTCCACAAGCACAAGCATTAGATAAGCTCCTCGAGGATATTAATCAGGAGCTTGATGCTGTAATCTATATTACTGTACCCCAAGAAGATTTAATCTCTAGATTGACTGGAAGAAGGGTCTGTAAGCAATGTGGTACAACATATCATTCGCTATACGCACCACCAAAAGTTACAGATGTATGTGACAAATGTCAGGGTGAAGTTTATCAGAGAGATGATGATAAAAAAGATACTGTGGAAAATCGACTAAAGGTCTATTTGAAAAACACAGAGCCACTAATAAACTTCTACAAAGATAAGGGCTTGTTAAAAGAGATTAATGGTAATCAAGATATGGGAACAGTTTTTAAAGCTGTAGGGCAAAGTATAGGGAGAAAATGGTAATGATCATTCTAAAGTCTGACAGGGAACTGGTATATATGAGAGATGCAGGCCGGGTTGTGGCTAAAGCTCATGAAGAGCTTTCTAATGCTATAAAGCCTGAGATGACTACACAGGAACTGGATACTTTAGCAGAGAATATAATAATTGCTGAAGGTGCAAAGCCAGCTTTTAAAGGATACAAAGGCTTTCCAGCAAGCATTTGTGCATCAATAAATGAAGAAGTTGTTCATGGAATACCTGGTTTAAAAAAACTGAAAAATGGTGATATTGTTAGTATTGACATTGGAGCAGTTATTAATGGGTATTGTGGTGATGCTGCGCGGACAAATCCTGTTGGGGATATAGATGAAGAATTAAAAAGACTATTAAATGTTACAGAGGAATCACTAGCAAAAGGAATTGAAAAGGTCGTAACCAACAACAGGATTACTGATATATCCCATGCTGTCCAGAGCTTTGTTGAAAACAAAGGTTATTCAGTTGTTAGGGACTATGTAGGTCATGGCATAGGGAAAAATATGCATGAAGAACCACAAGTGCCTAACTTTGGAAAGCCTGGTCGTGGACCTAGGTTACATGCTGGAGTTACTTTGGCCATTGAACCAATGGTAAACATGGGGACCCATGAGGTAGAAACTTTAGAAGACAACTGGACGGTAGTTACCAAGGACAGAAAACCTTCTGCACATTTTGAACATACTGTTGCAGTTACTGAAGATGGGCCTGAGATTTTGACAAAACTATAGGGTTCATTCCGGAGGTGTTCAAGTGACCGAGGTTAAGGTTGGTCGGGTTGTAGAATCTTTAGCTGGTAGGGATAAAGGATCTTATCTATTAATAAATAGTATCATTGATGATCAATATGTTACCATTGTTGATGGATATCATCGGAAAGTTGAAAATCCTAAAAAGAAGAAGCTAAAGCATCTACACATGACTTCAAAGGTTGCCAGCGGGTTTGTGAAAAATATCCAAGCTGGATTAGTTTCTACTAATGAAGAAGTGAGAAAGTATTTAAATGATTTAGTAGAATCCAGATAAATACTTCCCACATAAAAGGGGGTAAGATGAGGTAATGTCCAAACAGGATGCAATCGAAGTTGAGGGTACCGTAATGGAGCCTCTACCAAATGGAATGTTTAATGTAAAATTGGATAATGGGCATAAGGTATTGGCACATGTATCAGGAAAGATACGTATGAACTTTATTAGAATATTGCCTGGGGATAAAGTTACAGTTGAGTTATCACCCTATGATCTTACTAGGGGACGGATAACATATCGATTTAAATAAACAGGAAGCAAGAGGTAAGATGTAAGAAGTAGGAAGCTTTTATTCTGAATTCTGAATTCTGACTTCTGACTTCTGACTTAGGAGGGATTGCAGTGAAGGTTAAACCATCTGTAAAACCTATCTGCGAAAAGTGCAAGATAATTAGACGTAAAGGTATAGTAATGGTTATTTGTGAAAATCCAAAGCACAAGCAGAAGCAAGGATAACTTGGATTGGAGGTGTAATTATGGCAAGGATCTCCGGTGTTGATTTACCACGAGATAAAAGGGTGGCAATTGCACTAACTTATATTTATGGTATAGGTCGCGTAACTGCACAAAAGATCGTGGAAGAAGTGGGCATAGATCCACAAACCAGAGTCAAAGATTTAACTGATGCAGAAGCAAATAAATTAAGAGAATCTATTGAAAAGGGTCATGCTGTTGAAGGTGATTTAAGACGAGAAATTGCTTTGAACATTAAAAGACTAATTGAAATAGGATGTTATAGAGGCATTCGTCATCGTAGAGGTTTACCAGTTAGAGGACAAAAAACTAAAACAAATGCAAGAACTCGTAAAGGTCCTAAAAGAACTGTAGGAGCAAAACGTAAAAAGTAGAAAGGGGGAAGGTTACTTGGCTAGAAGGACAACTCGTACCAGAAGAAGAGATCGAAAGAATATTGAAAATGGAATAGCCCATGTTCAGTCAACGTTTAATAACACAATTATTACAATTACAGACAAGAGTGGAAATGCTATTTCATGGGCTAGTGCAGGGTCAGTAGGATTTAAAGGTTCCCGTAAAAGCACTCCATTTGCTGCACAAATAGCTGCAGAAGCAGCTGCTAAAGAAGCTATGGAACATGGCTTAAGGGAATGTGAGTGTACAGTAAAAGGACCTGGTGCCGGAAGAGAAGCTGCAATTAGATCATTACAGGCTGCTGGATTAGAAGTAAATATAATTAGGGATGTTACACCTATTCCCCATAATGGATGTAGACCACCTAAACGTAGAAGGGTATAAGGAGGTGTTTATAAGTGGCTAGATATACGGAAGCAGTATGTAGACTATGCCGTAAGGAAGGTATGAAGCTATTCCTAAAAGGGGATCGTTGTTATACTGATAAATGCGGCATTGTAAAAAGAGCATATGCACCAGGGCAACATGGCCAACGCAGAAAGAAGTTCTCTGAGTATGGGTTACAGTTAAGAGAAAAACAAAAAGCACGTAGATTTTATGGAGTATTAGAAAAGCAATTCAGGAACTATTTCCATGAAGCTGATAGGCAAAAAGGCATCACTGGTGAGAACTTAGTGCGTCTATTAGAGAGGCGCTTGGATAATGTAATATATAGATTAGGGTTAGCTGGATCAAGACCTGAAGCCAGACAGTTGGTTCGCCATGGCCATGTGACAGTTAATAATAAGAAAGTTGACATTCCTTCTTATTTGTTGAAGGTTGGAGATGAAGTTGGTATTAGGGAAAAGAGCAAAGCAAGTCCTAAATTTAAGGATATAGCCGAAGCTGCTATGCATAAAACTTCTCCAGCCTGGTTAGAGGCAGATAAAGAAAACCTTAGAGGCCGAGTTGTAGCAATGCCTAGTCGTGAGGATATAGACTTACCATTAGAAGAACACTTGATTGTAGAGTTATATTCCAGATAGGTAAAGAAACAAACCAACTGTTGTGTCCAGGTTGTGAGAAGGAGGGTCAATTTTGTTAGAAATCGAAAAACCAAAAATAGAAATTGTAGAAAAAAACGAAGACAATCGCTATGCAAAGTTTGTTGTGGAACCTTTGGAAAGGGGTTATGGTATTACCCTTGGTAATTCGCTACGTAGGATTTTGCTCTCTTCTCTACCAGGGGCAGCGGTTACTTCAATTAAAATTGAAGGTGTACTGCATGAGTTTTCTACCATACCAGGTGTAATTGAAGATACAACTGATATTATCCTGAATTTAAAGAGACTGTGTATTAAGTTGCTTTGTGATGAACCAAAGACAGTTAGAATAGAAATGGAAGGCGAAGGAGACATAACTGCAGGTGATATTACTGTTGATTCAGATGTAGTCATTTTAAATCCTGAGATGCAGATTGCAACTTTGGATAAGAATGGCCGTCTATTTATGGAAATGACCATAGAAAAAGGTCGTGGTTATGTTCCTTCTGAAAAGAATAAAAAGGAAGAACATGTGATAGGGGTTATCCCTGTAGACTCCATTTTTTCACCAGTAACAAAAGCTAACTTCCAAGTAGGAAACACTCGGGTGGGTCCTAGAAATGATTTCGATCAATTGACATTTGAAATCTGGACAGATGGAAGCATAGCACCAGATGAAGCTGTCAGTTCTTCAGCTAGAATTCTTAGTGATCACTTAAAATTGTTTATGGGCCTAACAGAAGAAATTAGCGATGAAGTTACTATGGTAGAAAAAGAAGAAGAAAAGAAAGACAAAGTTCTTGAGATGACTATAGAAGAACTCGATTTGTCAGTACGTTCATATAACTGCCTTAAGCGTGCAGGTATAAATACTGTTGAAGAGCTCATTCAGAGAACGCAGGAAGATATGATGAAGGTAAGAAACATGGGGAGAAAATCCTTAGAGGAAGTAAATAATAAGCTTGATGAATTGAGCTTATTTTTAAGAAAATCAGAAGACTGATCGAGTAAAGGAGGGTTGTATAATGGCCAGTGGTAAACTCGGAATGACTGCTGAGCATCGTAAAGCAGTTATTAAAAATATAGTTACTTCTCTGTTAAGAGCAGAAAAAATTGAAACCACTGAAGCTAGAGCCAAGGTCTTGGTAAAAGAAGCCGAAAAAATGATAACCCTAGGCAAAAGAGGCGATTTGCATGCTAGACGTCAGGCGTTAGCTTTTTTGAATGATGAGGATGTAGTTACCAAACTATTTACTGAGTTGGCAGAAAAATACAAGGACCGACAGGGAGGCTACACTCGCATAATGAAGAAGGGTTTTCGTCGTGGGGATGCAGCTTTAATGGTAGTAGTAGAGTTGGTATAATGGGAAGTGAGATGTAAGATTTGGGACTTATATCCCATTTCTAACTTCTCACTTTTAACTTCTTCTTATTTAGTCGGTAATTAGCCGGCTTTTTTGCGCTACTAAATACATTTAAAATGTCATGTTCCAAACCCAGAAATAAATTTTAGTAATTCTATAACTCGTTATGTCAAAAACCCTATGCTTTGCAAACTCGCTTTGAATCAAACAGTGCAAATCATTACGGGCTATTTCCGCCACTCGAAAAGAATTTCTATTAACAGGATTCTTGGCTTCAATGGAGTTTTATACTCCAATTGAAGGTTAGAAACCGTTATCCAGGGATGTAGCACCGCTTTTCTCCCACTTGTAAATAGCGGTGGTAGTCATCGGGTAAAATATATTTAGGGTTATTCACATTGACACTTATAATTGTTAGATTTAACCAAAGGTAAGGAGATAGGTGATGATAAAGTTAGAAGGGGTTTCTTTTAGTTATTCCCCAGACTCAAAAAACGTTGTAGATAATGTTACATTAGAGTTTGTTCAGGGTGAATATGTAGCTGTGGTTGGTCCAAATGGGTCCGGAAAATCAACTTTTGCCAAGTTAATTAATTCTCTTTTGCTGCCATCAATGGGTAGTATCACAATAGATGGAATGGACACTAGAGATGACAGATGGCTGGTGAGAAGCAAGGTGGGTATGGTGTTTCAAAATCCAGAGAATCAGTTAATAGCTTCCTCAGTTGAAGAAGAAATAGCTTTTGGTCCTGAAAACCTCGGAATTGAAACCCAGGAAATAAATAGTATTATTGATAGTACTCTAAAAATTGTAAGTCTTGAGGACCTTAGGTATAAGGCTCCTAGCAACCTCTCAGGTGGTCAGAAGCAAAGATTAGCAATTGCAGCTGTTTTGGCTATGAAACCAAAATATATTATATTAGATGAAGCAACAAGTATGCTTGATAAAAGTGGGAAAAGTGAGATTCTTAATACAATAGAGCAACTTAATAGTGACCATTCATTAGGCATAATACACATTACCCATGATATGGGAGAAGCTGCCAGAGCGAATAGAATCATACTTATGGATGAGGGTAGAGTTATCAGCAATAGCACTCCGAAATTTGTTTTTTCTAATCCTGAGAAACTATCAAAAATAGGGTTAAAACTTCCAAGGATAACTAGACTTGCTCATACACTTGAACAAAAGGGAATACCATTATCCCAAGGGATTAGTAATTATAACGAACTGGTGGAAGAACTATGCACATTAAATTTGAAAACGTAAGCTATTTATACGATCCACATCAAAAGAACCCGCAAATGGCAATTGACAATATTAACCTTAGTATTAATGAGGGAGAATATATTTGCATAACTGGTCCGACAGGATCGGGTAAATCTACTTTAGTTCAGCATATAAATGGTCTATTAAGGCCTACTCAAGGAAAACTACTTATAAATGGTAAAGAAATAGACTACAAGGGGAAGAGCTTGCAGCAAATTAGGAAAAGGGTAGGGTTTTTATTTCAATTTCCTGAGGATCAATTATTCGAAGAGACTATTGAGAAGGATATATGCTTTGGCCCAAAAAAAATGGGAATATCATTGACAGACATAGAGATTAGGCTAAAAAAGGTTATGGATGAAGTTGGTCTGCCTTATGAGCAGTACAAAGATGTATCTCCTCTGAAAATAAGTGGAGGGCAAAAAAGAAGAATTGCCTTAGCATGTACTCTAATAACAGAACCAGAAATACTTATACTAGATGAACCTACTGCAGGTTTAGACCCAAAGGGAAAAGATGAGATTTTAAAATTGATTAAAGATCTTAACCAATCTGGCAGAACGATAATTATGATTACCCATGATCTGGAGGACATTGCAGAATATGCATCTAGGGTAACAGTAATGAACCATGGAAAAATTATTCTTGATGGAAAGCCAGAGGATGTTTTGTCTCAGGAGGATACTCTAGTCCATATTAAAATCCCCTCTACAGATCCATTTTATATTTCAAGATTGTTAAAAATGCGAGGTTGGAGTATGTCTGCTGGAACTATAACCTGGGAAAAGCTAGAAGAAGATATCCTAAGTATTTGGGAAAAAAAGAAAGAGAATAATCATGATTAAAGGAATTTCTATTGGTAATTATTATGTTGGTAACTCTCTTATTCATAGATTAGATCCTAGAGTTAAGATATTATTTTCACTATCTGTGATAATTTCATTGTTCTTAATAGATAACTATTGGGCGTTATTGTGGATAAGTGGTGTATATGGCTATATATGTTTGGTTTCTCAGCTTTCATTTACCTATCTAGTTAGGGGTATGAAGCCACTAATTATTATAATAGTATTTACATTTATAATACACCTCTTCTTTACTCCTGGAACAGCAATTTATCATCTTGGTCCTATCAGTATAACTAGAGAGGGCTTAGACAGGGGAGTTTTTATGGCCTATAGGTTAATACTCTTAATTGGAGTTTCAGTTATCTTAACCGCCACAACTTCCCCATTAAGATTAACAGACGGTTTGCAGAATTTATTATCCCCATTAAAAAAAATAAAAGTACCTACAAGTGAACTAGCATTAATGGTAAGCATTGCTCTTAGATTTATTCCAACCTTTATCTCAGAAACTGAGAGAATAATCAAAGCGCAATCATCTAGGGGAGTGGATTTCTACTCAGGAAACTTTAAAGAAAGATTGGAAAACTTGATTCCCATCTTAGTTCCATTATTTATAAGCTCGTTTAGGCGGGCAGAGGACCTAGCAATTGCTATGGAAGCTAGGTGTTATAGGGGAGAGGAAGGAAGAACAAGATTACACCCGTTGAAGTATAAAACTATTGATTATATGGCTTTTGGACTTATTCTACTCTATCTAGGAGTTATAATTCTTTTGAGAAACATATAGAGAATTGTTATATTCTGCTCACCTTGAATTTATTTTTAGCATTTCTAGGGTTTATTCAAACAAAAAAGCCTATGCTTTGCAAACTCGCTTTGCTCAGACAAGCAAATCATTACGTCTTTTTGCTTTCATAAACAGGATTCTTGACTTCAGGTGGAGTTTCCCACAGGATTAGTTCAACTACAGTTCAGGAAAAAGCATCTGAACTAAGTTTCACTGAATTACTCCATCTGAAGGTTATAGAGCGAAACTTCATTTAATCAGCAGATTAAATGTTTAGCTGAGCTAATCCTTTAGGGGAAACCGTTATCCAGGGACATAGCACCGCTTATCTCCCACTTACGACCGTAGTTCTAGCATTGTGTTTTAGCAATGCGTAGAAATACTAGTGCAAGGCTAGAAGATGGGAGTCTTGGAGTGAAACTTGTCAACTTGTTGACATAGTTGAACCCATGCAAGGCTAGCGGTGATAGTCATCGGACAAACCAAGAATTGCAAATAAAAATTAATAATGGTTCGCTTCATATAACAATTGTCTTATCATAATTATTATCTAAGAAGGAATTGTAGAATTAATTTTTATTCTTTATAAATGAGGTAAAAGATGTGAGAATGGTAAAATTGACTATTGGATACTTGGGGGAATCGTACAACGGTTGGCAAATTCAACCAGAATATCCCCATGTTAAAACTATTCAAAACGAACTTCAAAAGGCATTAAAAATTTTAACTAAAGAAGATATAAAAGTATTAGGTGCCGGAAGAACAGATGCTGGCGTAAGTGCCTTGGGACAGGTTGCCTCTTTTTATACTAAGAGTTCCATCCCCCATGATAGATACCCAACTGCGTTAAATGGAATACTCCCAGAGGATATAGTTGTCTATAAGGCAGAAGCAGTACAAAATGACTTTCATCCCATCAAGGATGCTAAGGGGAAGTGGTATCGATATCACATTTATACAGGGGGATTTCCCCACATATTTTATAATAAGATGAGCCATCATATACCTCATAAGCTTGATATTCAAGTGATGTCTGAAGCAGCTTCCTTATTGCAGGGCGAACATGATTTTCGAAGTTTTTGCGTGGCTAAAACTTCAAAAAAAGATTTTGTAAGAAATATTAAGAGATGTCAAATAACAGTTCAAAAAAGCTTTGTATTTCTAGATATTTATGGAGATGGATTTTTGTACAATATGGTTAGAATAATAGCAGGTACTCTAATATTGATTGGCAAAGGAAAATTATCTTTACTGGATATTCCTGAGATAATTGATGCCAAAGATCGCGCTATGGCAGGCCCTACAGCTCCTGCAAAGGGATTATGCCTGGTTAGGGTTGACTATGAAATAAAGGAAAATTTATTCTGTAACGTAGAATCTCTTGACATGCCACTACTATTTTATTAAAATAACATGGGTAAGAATTTATCCAGATTTCCTGCCCCGTTAATCTGGTAAATATATAAGTTAAACAAGTTTAAGGAGGGACAATATGAAAACTTTTATGGCTAAGCCTAACGAAGTTGCTAGGAAATGGTATCTAATTGATGCTGATGGAAAAACCCTAGGCAGATTAGCCTCTGAAATAGCAACATTGCTAAGAGGTAAACATAAACCAATATTTACACCCCACGTGGATGTGGGAGATCATGTAATTGTAATTAATGCAGAAAAAATTCACTTAACAGGTAATAAATTATCACAGAAAAGATACTATAGACATTCAGGTTATCCAGGTGGAATAAAATCAATTGATTATCAAACATTTATTAATAAAACACCTGACAGGGTTATTCTAAAGGCAGTTAAAGGAATGCTGCCCCACAATAAGCTAGGAAGTCAAATGTTAACTAAACTTAGAGTATATAAAGGTAGCGAGCACCCACATGAAGCTCAAAAGCCAGAAATCTGGGGAGCATAGAAAGGAGGACTAATATGGCACAGGTACAATTTTACGGAACAGGCAGAAGAAAAAATTCAGTAGCTAGGGTATATCTAATTCCTGGAGACGGAAAAATAACAGTTAACAGTAGAGACATTGATGAGTATTTTGATAAAGAAACTCTGAAAATGATTATTAGACAACCTTTCGATGTGACTGAAACCTTGGGAAAATTTGATGTTAAAGCAAAGGTTGAAGGTGGAGGCTCAACAGGACAGGCGGGAGCTATCAGAATGGGTATTGCTAGAGCTCTTTTAATAGCAGATGGCGGTTATAGACCTTCACTAAAGAGAAATGGATATCTAACCCGTGACCCAAGAATGAAAGAAAGAAGAAAGTACGGCTTGAAGAAAGCCCGTAAAGCACCACAATTCTCAAAAAGATAATAGTAGAAGAGGAGTATATTTATACATACTCCTCTTTTTTGATTTTCACTCCCATACAACGCCTCTATTTTACCATCTACAGGTTGTTTTCTACCGTTTATCGAAAAACCTTAGAAGTGGTCTTATAGATAGCATATAATAAAATCAGGAGAGAATCTCAAGAAATCACTGTGTATTGCGTAAGGAAATATACAATACTATAAATCTTCTAAATATTCAAAAAAGGAGGCCTTTAACATGTTATGCGAACACATAAATAATGTCATATTACCTAGAAAGCATAATATGGCAGCAACCATGGCCCTTTATATGTCGGGGGATAAAGAATGTTTAGAAGAAGAATTGGTATTTGGTTGTGGGCAGGGTCTAGATTTTCGATACATAAAAAATAATCCATCGACACCAAGTCGAGTATTTTCAATAACCAGGGAACTTGATGTTAGAAATATATTTAATAATAGTTCTTCCCAGAGTTGGAGCAGTAATGATAAATTCCCGTGGGATGAAATAAAGACTGCCTTACGCAAAGGAAAGCCAGTACTTCTAGGAGTTAACCCTAGCTGTTTGCCATACAACAAGGAAAGCTTATATCTAGATGAAGAATATGCTATCATAGCAATAGACTATAAAGAGACTTATGGAGTAATCAAAGTAGCTGATACAGCATATGAAGAGACTAAGGAGATCTTAATTGAGGATTTGGCATATGCTATGTATAATAATCCATCTGATCAAAGGAATCGTTGGCTTGTAGTTGAGGATAAAGGTATAGAAATAGACGGAAGTAGTATCCGCAACTCATTATATAAACTAGCACACCATATGTTATCTGAGAACAACGTATACTCAGGGGTATCTGGAATTCATATGTTTGCTCAGGATTTAGGTCGTTGGCAGGAAGAAGCTAAAGACTGGAAATGGAGTGCTATGTACTGTTATAGAGTCTTAGATAGTGCAGATGATGGTACTGCTTATCGAAGCCTGTTTGCTAAATATCTCGCAAAGGCCACTAGGATTGTTCCAGAATTAGAGACAATAGGTGCTGTTGATAAGGCAGAAAGGATTGCAGAATTATGGAAGGAAGTAACTTGTAATTTCAATGCTATTACAAAAAGTGGAGATAATAGCTTGATACATCAAACGTCTGCAATGCTCAAGAAGATTTCCGGTGAAGAGGAAAGACTTTATTCAATGTTGTTATCTTCATTAAAAGGTGGAACCGATACAGAAGAAAAACAGCTGGTTAATGAAAGCTAAAAAAAAGTAATAAGCAAAACCTCTCCGGCATAGATTTAATCTAGGAAGGAGAGGTTTTTTATGCTGTTTAAACCTACTGGTTTTTATGTATTTAAACTAAGATATACGCTAATGAGTATTGCCATTGTTTTATTAGCGGTACTTATGCTCACATATTTTTACCTTACGGCACTTATTGAGACTAGAACTCTTGATGCCATGACTTGGGCAATTGAAACAAAAGTAATTGGTATTGATCCTGGACACGGAGGTTATGACCCAGGAGCTAAAGGACCTCTTGGAACTGATGAAAAGGTGATTACCTTAGAAATAGCAGAAAGATTGGCAAAAAAACTAAGTAAAGAGGGGGCTCTAGTAGTTCTTCTTAGAGATGAGGATGAAGATTTTGCAACTCCTGGACCTGGAACAAAGAAAAAGAAAGATCTTGATAACCGCATTAAAGAGGCAGAGCAGAAAAATGCTAGCATCGTTGTAAGTATACATGTGAACAGTTTTGGTTCTGAGTGGTCTGGGGCACAAACTTTTTACAACCCAAAAAGCGAAGCTAATGAAATCCTTGCAAGATATATTCAAGAAGAGCTTAAAGCAACTACAAATACTAAAAGAGAGATTTTAACTATAAATTCTTCGTACCTACTTGACCAGTTAGATTTGCCTGCTTGTATTATAGAGGTAGGTTTTTTATCAAATCCCCAGGAAGAAAAAAAATTAATTGACCCTACGTATCAAGATAAGCTAGCTGAAGCAATCTATAAAGGAATATTAAAGTTCATGGCTAGCCAGTAAACTTAGGCGGGTCAGCTATCTATAGCTAGATAATATATAAACAGTTACTTATTTGAAGTAACTGTTTTTTACGTATATAGTACTTTATATCACTATTTAACCGAATTGCTAAGATTGACCAAAAAAGTGTATTATAATAAGAGAAAAGGTGCTGGAAGGGGTTATTATGCAAAAGGAAATATATTTAGATAATAGTGCTACAACACAAGTTTTACCACAGATAGTTGATAGAATGACAGAAGCTATGCTGAAGAACTATGGCAATCCATCTTCTTTACATAGAAAGGGTTTTGAATCTGAGAAAGAACTGAAAAAAACAAGAAGTACTTTAGGTGATATTTTAAAGACTGGATCTTCTTCAATATACTTTTGTTCAGGTGGGACAGAGGCAAATAACTGGGCTATTAAGTCAACTGCAAGAAGATATAAAAAGAGGGGAAATCACTTAATTACTACAAAAATTGAGCATGCATCAGTTCTACATTCTTTTAAGGAACTAGAAGAAGAAGGGTTTGAAGTAACTTACCTGCCTGTTAATGATAAAGGTGTAATTTCTCTCGAGGATCTAAAAGGATTACTTAAAGAAGAGACTATCCTTATAAGCATTATGCATGTTAATAATGAAGTTGGATCTATTATGCCCATTGAGGATATAGGAAAGATTCTAAGAGAAAGCAAGGCATTATTTCATGTTGATGCCATACAAAGCTTTTGTAAATTAGATATATGGCCTGAAAAGTGGGGCATTGACTTATTGTCATTAAGTGGACACAAAATACATGGCCCAAAGGGAATTGGTGCTTTATACATTAATGATAAGCTAAATATCCCAGCTCTGATAGTAGGTGGAGAACAAGAAGCTGGCAAAAGGTCTGGCACAGAAAATGTTCAAGGAATTGTGGGTCTTGGAGAAGCTGCAAAAATAATTAAAGGCCATGGTAATTCAAAAATCATACAGCTAAAAAACAGTTTATTAAATGGTTTAAAGAAAATTTCAGGGGTCCATTTTAATGGACAACCAGAAGACTATCATACTCCAATCATAAATGTATGGTTCCAAGGTGTGGACAAGGCAGAAGTTTTATTACATATGTGTGAAGAGGATGGACTTTTTGTATCAACTGGTTCCGCATGTCATTCCCGCCATCCCAAGCCTAGTCATGTATTAAAGGCAATAGGAGCAAAAAATGAGGCTTTATATGGAGCAATAAGACTAAGTATAGGGCATCAAAATCAGGAGCATGAAATGGAACAGGCAGCAGCTATTATTGAAAAAAGAGTAAAAGAATTAAGACAGTTGTAATCGAGGTGTGTTACCGTACATTTTAAGGAGGTAAGAAGATGAACAAAATTCTTTTAGTGAAATATGGTGAAATTGCCCTGAAGGGGAAAAATAGATTTAGATTTGAGGACAAATTGATAAGCAATTTGAAGGTTATCCTTAATGATACTAAGGGTAGTAAAGTTAAAAAAATATATGGTAGATTACTTATAGAAGTGCCGGAAATAGATGAAGAAATTATAAATAAAGTGAGGAAGGTATTTGGAATAACATCAATTTGCCCTGCCATATCTGTAAGTTTAGACCTACAGGAAATAAAGGATGCCGCTCTGATATTGTTAACGAAGTCCCCAGGAAAAACATTTAAAGTTAACACAAAACGTCCCAATAAAGCTTTTCCCATTACTAGTCCTGAAATTAGTAGAGAGGTTGGAGCCCATCTTTTAATTAACACAGAGGATTGGACAGTAGATGTTCATAAGCCTGATGCCCAGATATATGTAGAAGTTAGACCAGAAGGGTCATTTATCTATACCCAGGGTTATCCTGGCAACGGGGGATTACCTGTAGGTGTGACTGGTAGGGCCATACTTCTTATATCCGGGGGCATTGATAGCCCTGTTGCTGGCTGGCTCAGTATGAAAAGAGGAGTAGAAATAGTTGGATTACATTTTCACAGCTACCCATTTACTAGTGAACGTGCTAAACAGAAAGTATTGGATTTGGTGGGTGAACTGACAACATATAAGGGCTTTATAAAGGTTTACATAAACCATTTTACAGAAATTCAAAAGGCAATCAAAGAGGATTGCCCTAGAGAGCTCTATGTAACAATAATGCGAAGAATGATGTTTAGGATCGCAGCAAAAATAGCAGAAAGGGAAACAGCCCTTGCACTAATAACAGGAGAAAATCTCGGACAAGTTGCAAGCCAAACGTTAGAAAGTATGAGTGTGATAAATGAGGTGGTTTCGTTACCTGTCCTTAGGCCATTAGTCACCATGGATAAAATTGAAATAATAGATATGGCTAAAAGAATTAACACTTATGAAACATCAATTCAACCCTATGAGGACTGTTGCACAATATTTTTACCAGAAAACCCAGCAACCAAACCAAAACTTCACAAGGTAGTAGAAGCTGAAGAAAAACTCCAAATTGAGCAACTAATCGAAGAGTCCATGGAAAAGACAGAGGTAGTGTATGTCAACAAGAATGTTGAGTGAATAGAAAACAGCATAACTTCGTTCACCCGGAAATTAAGTTTTAGCAATTCTAAGATTTATTCCAGCAAAAAAGCCTATGCTTTGCAAACTCGCTTCGCTCATACAAGCAAACCATAACGCCTTTTTTGCCTCCATAAACCAATAATTGCACAACTCAATTTAATGGTTCGCTTCATTATACCATTTTCTTACATGAGTATATAAAAATCAAAAAGGATGTGATATTTGTGGGCAATTTTGTCTTTGCAGGCATTGCGCCTCATCCCCCTATAATTATTGATGAGGTTGGTGGTGGACAAAATCAGGATGCGGAAAAGACTATTGCAGCAATGAAAAAATGGGCAAAAGAGGTCAAGGATTCTAAACCTGACCTAATAATTATCATTACTCCTCATGGCAATCTTTTTCAGGATGCTATAGCAATTCAAGGCAGTACAAAGCTAAAGGGTGACTTTTCTAGCTTTGGAGTAAAAAGCAATGGATACGAATTTATTAATCATAAAGAATTGCAGCAGGAAATTGTAAAAAAAGCTGAAGAAAATGGCTATTCCATGGTAGAGGTTAATGAGAATAACGCCAATAAATACGGTCTCAAGAAGGATTTAGATCATGGAGTATTAGTGCCCCTTGATTTTATACTAAAGGAAGGCGTTGAAGTACCTTTAGTAGTAATATCAATGGCACTATTAGATAATGTAGAGCTCTATAGATTTGGAATGTTGATAGAAGAAGTGGTGCATGATAAGGATTTTAACGTAGCAATAATTGCCAGTGCAGATTTATCACACCGCTTAACAAAAACAGCACCTGCAGGATATGATCCAGCAGGTAAAGATTTTGACCTAAGAATAGGGGAAATTGTCAAGACGGAGAACCTAATTGAATTTCTTGACATTGATGAGGAGCTTGTGGAGAAGGCTGGAGAATGTGGTTTGAGGTCATTAATTATGCTTGCAGGAGCTTTAGATAGCTACAAAGTTACTCCGATTCTCTTTAACTACGAAGGCCCTTTTGGTGTCGGTTATCTAGTTTCAGTACTTAATATTGAAAAAAGTGGCACATCTTCTATTAAGGAATGGAGCGCTGAAAAAAATAAAAGCATAGCTGGAACAAGAGAAAATGAATCTCTACAAGTTCAGCTTGCAAGGGAAAGTCTCACATACTTTTTAGAAACCGGAAATTACTTATCGATTCCAGATGAAATACCTGAAAGTTTAAAGCAAAAGAAGTCATGCTTTGTATCCTTGAAAAAAAATGGTCATTTGCGAGGTTGCATAGGAACTATTGAACCTGTTAGAACTATGTTAGCGCAAGAAATAATCGAAAATAGTGTTAGTGCTGGGGTTAGAGATCCAAGATTTTTGCCAGTTAAAAGAGATGAATTAGATGAGATAGTTATTTCTGTTGATGTATTATCAAAGCCAGAAAAGGTTAAGTCAACAGATCAACTTGACCCTATGAACTATGGGATAATTGTAAAAAGTAAAGGAAGATCAGGAGTTCTTTTACCAAATTTAGAAGGCGTTGATACTGTTGAAAAGCAGCTTGAAATTACCCTTAGCAAGGCAGAGATAAGTCAAGATGAAGATTACATAATATACAGATTTAAGGTAGATAGATTTTATTAACGTTGTATTGCCCGATGACTACTGCCGCTAGTATTTACTTTGTTTGGAGAGTGAAGTTTGATGCATTTAGCCAGTTACACCCAGATAAAAGAAAATAACAGGGTTTTATGCCTCCTCTGCCCCCATTCCTGTAATATTCCTGAAGGAAAAAAGGGTAAATGTAGGGTCAGGGAAAATATAGATGGTGAGCTATATAGTGAGAATTATGGCAAGGTTACAGGGGTCAATGTGGATCCCATAGAGAAAAAACCACTCTATCATTTTCACCCAGGAAGAAATATCTTGTCACTAGGTACCTTTGGCTGTAACTTACATTGTGACTTCTGTCAAAACTGGCAGATAGCCCATGCTGCCCAAACCGGAAAGGACATCACACCTGATGAGGTAGTGGAAATTTCAAAGAGGTATTATGTAAACCAAAATTCCATAGGGGTTGCTTATACATACTCAGAACCTGGAATGTGGTATGAATTTATTCGAGATACAGCTCCTCTCATTCAGGAACAAAAAATGGTCAATGTACTTGTTACTAATGGTTTCTTAAATCCCAAACCATTTAAGGAGCTTCTAGCCAATATAGATGCATTAAATATTGATGTTAAAGGATTTACAGATGGATTTTATAAGGATATTGTTAAAGGAAGGCTGAAACCTGTACTAGAAAACTGCTATTTATCTAAGGAAATGGGCCGCCATTTAGAAGTTACCACCCTTATAATTCCTGGATTAAATGACGACAGTAATGAAATTAAGGAGCTAGCAAGGTGGTTGGCTTCCATTGATCCATTAATACCATTACATTTTTCTCGTTACTATCCAAATTATAAGCTGGAAATAGAGCCTACAGCACTAAGTATTTTAGATAAGGCTTGGGAAATTGCCAAAGAACATCTGCAATATGTATATATAGGTAATGCACCAGAGCTTGATAAATGTAATACCTTCTGCCCTGACTGCGGAGCCTTATTAATAGAGAGGAACTTCTATAATACCAAGGTAATTTATGAAGATGGGCAGTGTCATAAATGTGCAAGCCAAGTAAAAGGAATTATTGACTAAAACTAGGAGCTAAGAGCAACCATGAGAATTGGAACAAGAATATTTTTAGATAAGCTAAGAGGAAACAAGGAATTTTGCTGTAGCCAATTTGATATTTTGGAAATACAGGATTTTGTATTTCCTGAAAATCTTGTCCATGGGATTGAGTCTTTACATAAGGAATATCATGGACTTTTAAAAAGCTTTAACGGGGAGATTACTATCCATGGTCCATATATGGACTTAAATCCTATAAGCATGGATGAAAGTATTAAGCAACTAACCTTTGAAAGATATCTCCAGGCAGTAGAAGTTGCAAAAGTCTTTGGTTCTAAGTGGATTGTAATACATACATACTTCAGCCAGATTCACAACTGCGAACCTTGGTACCAGGATTATTGGGTCAAGGAAAATTTACTATTTTGGGAAAAGCTCATACCAATTTTAGAAAGGGAAGAAATAACTATAGTTTTAGAAAACGTATTTGATGTAAATCCTGAACCATTAAAAAGAATGGTTGAAACCCTTAATTCAAAGTACTTCAAAGTTTGCTTAGATGTAGGACACTGTAATGTGTTTAGTGATTATAGCATAGGCACATGGCTCAATGTCCTTGGAGAATCAGTAAGATACTTGCATATAAGTGATAATGATGGAATAAGAGATAATCATCTGGCAGTTGGTAAGGGAAACATTAAATTTAAAGATATTGCTAGAAATCTACAAAAAAAGGAAGAAAGAATTATAGCTATAAGTGAAGCATTTTGCTCTTTGAAAGAGGAAAAAGAAGGCCTAAATCTTTTAAAGAAAGGATTTTGATAGAATGAATTTAAAGGAAGCTGCAATACTCACTTTACAAAACAGTATGGGAGTTAAAAATGGAGAACAGATTTTGATTGTTACTGATACGCCTTTACAAGAATTGGGGCTTCGCTTTTTTGAAGCTGCAAAAGACTTGGAAACAGAAGCGATGCATATAAATTTTCTTCCCAGAGACAACAATGGCGAAGAACCTCCTGAGGTAGTCGCTGTAGCCATGAAAAACGCCCATGTAGCCATACTTATAACCTCTAGGTCACTATCCCATACCAAAGCCCGGAAACAGGCCAATTTGAATGGTACAAGGGTTGCATCTATGCCGGGTCTAACAGAGGGCATGATTGAAAGAACCCTTACAATAGATTATAGCAAATTACAAAAAGATTGCGCAGAGCTAGAAGATATTTTAACCAAGGGTAAAGAAGTCCATTTAACTTCTGAACTTGGGACAGATCTAACCTTCTCTATAGAAAATAGAGTGGGTCAAATCGACGGTGGAGTTTACATAAAACCTGGAGATTTCGGGAATCTGCCTGCTGGGGAAGTATATATTGCTCCTGTTGAAGGAATGGCCAAGGGTCAAATTGTTATTGATGGATCAATGGCTGGGGTAGGTCTCCTTGATGAGCCTATTAATATAAAGGTTGACAATGGATTAGCTGTTGAAGTTACTGGAGGTAAATCAGCAGAAAAGTTAAAAGCAATCCTTGATAAATACGGTGAAAAATCAAGAAATATTGCCGAGCTGGGATTAGGAGTCCACCCACAAGCAAAGCTTACTGGTTTCATATTGGAAGATGAAAAAATAGCTGGCTCAGTACATATTGCCCTAGGAGATAACAGTAACTTTGGAGGTACTGTAGAGGTAGCAAGTCACTTAGACGGAGTAATCATGAAACCCACATTAAGAATAGATGGCAAACTGGTTTTAGACAATGGAAAACTAGCACTAATACCAGAAAGGCACGGCTAATTTAAGATTGCCGTACCTTTCACAATGATATCTCACTTCCATTATGCTATTTGCATAATAGTAAGGTGTGCTGAAACAGGCCTTGTTCCTCCAGCGAGAGGAGTGATGGTTAGTGCCGTTGGATTGCCAGCAGGATTTCGCACAGTGAGTATTGAATTGATGGATGTTGTTTCTACAAGAGCTACACCTACTATCTGAGTAGTGCCTGTCGCTCGACCGACAACTGTATAGGCAAGGTCAGCGCCATTGAGAGTTAAAATCAGTTGGCCTGCTTCGCTCACGCTCACCTGAAACAAGACCTGATATGTGCCAATATCAGACAAGTTAAATGTGCTGGGACCAGTACGGAAAATAGTAGTCCCGCTAGTAGGTCCATCTTGGGGAAAGTCCACATCTGTACCGGGAGCAACTGTTGCAGCATTATCAGGAGGCATCAGCGCATAAAAATCTGCATAGGTCAACAATCCTCCAGCTGGGCCTTGTTCACCCTGAGGTCCCTGTATTCCCTGTGGACCTTGAGGACCTTCTGGCCCAGTCTCGCCTTGTTCACCCTGAGGTCC
>LOER01000044.1 GCA_001515945.1 Desulfitibacter sp. BRH_c19 | reverse complement strand
CTCTAGCAAAGGAGCCAAATACAGAAGCTTTTTTAATTCCATGCCGTTTTAAAATTGGTACTGCTTTATTCTTAATAAATTCTAGATTCATCCTAATCCCCTTTCTAAATGGGAGAAATCTAATCTATTAATATATATTATCCACCGAAGGTTAACTAAATATAATTTTTACCTATTGTTTCTAGAGGCTAGTGCGCCAAAATATAGGCATGCTTATAGAATTGATAAAATCAAGGTATTGAGTATACATATTTCATTTCCAGGTCTTATTGCCATCCTATTTAATAACTGTCTCCACTTTATTTATTTTCTTCCCAGTAGAGTAAATGGTGATGGCTCCGTGTAGATCATTTCTGTAAACAGGAATACCCACATCTTCAAAATACTCCAGGACATTCTTCCCAGGATGTCCAAAGGAATTGTTTTCTCCAACCTGGATTACAACTATTTCTGGATCTACTTTTGCTAGATATTCTGTATTAAAAGAATATGAACTTCCGTGATGAGGAAATTTTAAGACATGGGACTGAGTGGTATAGGGCAGCATGTGATTAATAGTCTCCATCTCGATGTCTCCTGTAAATAGAAGTGATACATCATTATATATTAGCTCTGCAACAAGCGAATTGTTGTTGGCACCAAGAGAAGCTGGATAATCTCCAGGTGGATGTAATATGTTTAGTTGTATATCTGAATCTAAGCCTATGGATTGACCTTCCTTGCTGTAGGAATAGTTAAGTCCTCTATTTTCAATAATGTCCAAAAAACCTTCGTATTCCTCTTCAAAACCTGCAGGTATTAGAGTTAAGCCAACAGGGTACTGCTTTAATACTAGATTTAAGCCTGCAAGGTGATCATCATGGGGGTGGGTGTTTATTACCACATCCACATTTTTCACTCCAAGATGTTTTAAAAAAGGAACTACTACTAAATCCCCATAGTTATGACTACCTGAAACCCCTCCTCCATCTATTAATACCACCCTGTCATTAGGTGTTTTTATATAATTACGTAACAATGAAGAATTATTACCTGCTAACACAAATTATAGAACATACTGCTACTGAGCTGTATAAAAACAGGTTGAAAATATTGACGGACCTAAAAAACAGCAAAAATAATATCCTCAATCTGTTAGAAGTGCACCCGCAAAGAACAGACGAGAATATAAAACTGTTAGCAAAACCCATGCAGTTAAGTTTTATCTAATAGTTATATTATTAGGCTTTTAGGTTTTTAACTATTGGAGAAGATTGAAATTAAATTTACTCTTCAGAGCATGAGATATTCAACCAATTACTATATTTCTTCTAGCAATTTATGAAATTTTAATATTTCTTCCTCTTTCATCTTGTATGTGTGTTCTCCTTCTACTGGGAATTGGCCTGATATTACATCCCTTTTAAATTCGCTAAAGGAATTGGTAATTATTTCACCAATATTAGCATATTTCCTTACAAATTTAGGTGAAAATTCATCATAAAGACCTACCAGATCAGCATACGTTAGAGCTTGCCCATGAGTAAAAGGACCTGCCCCAACTCCAAAAATAGGTATGTCAGCTTTATCTGTTACTATTTTACCGACTTCGGATGGAACAGCTTCCACTAGTATACTAAATGCACCAGCTTTTTCAGTATCTTTAGCTTCTTTGACTATTTTGAAAGCATCTTGTGCGCTACGCCCTTGAGTCTTAAATCCCCCTAATTGACCCATGGTCTGTGGTGTAAGGCCTAAGTGTCCCATTACTAATATTCCCGCTTCATTGATTGCTTTAATCCTACTTAAGGTTCTAGGTCCTCCTCCCTCGGCTTTTACCGCATCAACCCCAGATTCTTTTATTAACCTTCCTGCATTTTCCACAGCCTGTTCATCTGAAACTTGATAAGCCATAAATGGTAGGTCACCGATTATAAATGTATTTGGAGCCCCTCTACGAACAGCTTTACAGTGATGGATCATATCTTCTATGGTAACAGGGTGAGTAGTTTCATAACCAAGACAAGCCATACCTAATGAATCTCCGACAAGTATCATATCAACTTCTGCTTTTTCCATCATCTTAGCCGTTAAATAATCATACGCAGTAAGATAAATGAACTTTTCCCCATGTTTCACCATATTATTGAAATCAAATACTGTTTTTTTTACCATAACATTAACCACCCTTCGTATGATTAGTATAGAACTTAAATTATCATTCTCCAATTAGGCCTCAAGTAAAAATGTGGAAGCAAATTACCATTTTTTAATAACTTGAGTTATTTTTATTTACCCAGCAAATCAGGTAACCATGTAATGATACCCGGATAAAATGTTATTAATAGTACAATAGCGACTTCTGCAATTAAAAAGGGCATAACACTTTTAGAAACTTGCTCAATAGTACTTTTACTTATAGAACTTGCTACAAATAGATTAACTGCTAAAGGAGGCGTAATCATACCTATAGATGTGTTCACAACAATTATTATACCTAATGCTGTTAGGTCAATACCCAAACTTAATGCAAGGGGTATTAGTATTGGAGTCATAAGTAATATTATAGATTGAGTTTCCATAAACATACCCAGAGTTAGTAGAATAAAATTTAAAAGCAGTAAAATAATATATTTATTGTCAAACATAGCCAAAATTGCAGATGAAACCGCTTCAGGAACACTAGCATTAGTCATTAACCATGCAAACGGCGCTGAACATGATACAATGAATAATATGACTGATGATGTAACAGCTGAATTGATAAATACTGGTTTTAAATCCTTCATTTCAATTTCTTTATATATAAAAACACTGACAATTAATGCATATACAGCTGCTACAGCGGCAGCTTCGGTTGGTGTAAATACTCCCCCATAAATTCCACCCAAAATTATTATAGGCATTAGTATCGCCCAAATCGCATCTTTAAAACTTAATAGGAGATCTTTAAATTCAAAACTATGGACTTCCTCTTTTTCCTCACAACCTCTTGCTAAAAATAATACACAAACACTTATAACTCCAGCCAATAAGAGTCCTGGAATAAATCCTGCCAAGAAAAGCCTTCCTATAGAGACAGATGCCGTAATCCCATAAGTCACCATAGGTATACTTGGAGGAATAACAACTCCTAAAGTTCCTGAAGATGCACTAATAGCGGCTGATAAATTTTTAGGGTAACCTGCTTTAACCATAGCAGGAATCATAATTCCACCTATAGCTGCAACAGTTGCAACATTTGAACCCGATATGGCTCCAAAAAATGCGGAAGCAACGATTGTTATAATACCTAAACTAGATGAAAGAAATCCCAAAATCGATTGGCAAAATTTTATTAATCTTTTTGATATTCCTCCTTTTTCCATTAAATTACCCGCCAATATAAAGAAAGGGGCTGCCATAAATGGAAAACTATCAATAGAAGTAAACATACGCTGAGACACAACTATTAAAGGAACCGTTGTGTCGGTCAGAAGCACCCCTAAAAGAGCTGCGGTACTGAGTGCAATTGCAATAGGAATACCACTAAAAAGAAAAATAAATAAACTACTAAATAATACTAATCCCACAAGGCTACCTCCTATCAATAGTTACTTTTATAGTTAAATACACTTTGAGCAAATCTAAACATTAAGAGTAAACTTCCTAGAGGGATTGCAGAGTATATAAACCACATAGGTAAATACATAGCTGGGCTAGTTTGACTCATCCCAAATTGCAAATATACAATTTTACTCGATAGGATAACTATTATCACAGAAAATGCTGTTACAACAAGCAATTGATACACCCTTATGATTTTTTGAAAGTTTTTTGGAAAAAAGCTAATAAAAGCCGTTACTGAGAAATGAGCCTTCTTCTTAGCTGCTACACCCAAACCCAAATATGTCATCCACACCATTGCATAACGGGCAAACTCCTCTCCCCATGTCATTGATCCTATCCCTAGATATCTTGAGCCAGTTGCTAGAAATATCACTATTACCATTAACAAAAGAAGTAGAGCGATAATATGTTCTTCTAAACTAGAGAACCATTCCTTCAATTTCATCACACTCCTCTTATTCCAGAAGCTTGTGTTAAGTTAACACAAGCTCCTGAAGTTGTTCTATTTTGAATCTTTTAAAGCCTTAATCAAATCTGCTGGTATTTGATCCTCAAATTCCTTATAAACAGGTTCTACAGCTTTTTGCCACTCACTTTTATCAACCTCTGTTATTACAACACCTTCGTCTTTAAGTGTTTGTATTAATTCGGTATCCATTTGTCTGCAGTATTCTCTTTCCCACTCTCTTGCCTCTTTTTCCGCCTTAATTAGTACATCCTGCATTTCAGAAGATAAGCTGTCAAATTTACTTTTATTTACCATTAATACTGCTGGTGAATAAAAGTGTTCTGTAAGAGAAATGTATTTCTGTACTTCATATACTTTTGTTGAGTGTATCCCCACAAGTGGGTTTTCTTGTCCATCAATTGTACCTTGTTGAAGGGCTGTAAATACTTCGCCCCAAGCCATAGGAGTGGGAGTTGCCCCAAGTTGTTTAAAACTGGCAAGGTGAATAGGGTTTTCCATTGTTCGTATTTTCAATCCTTTTATATCTTCAGGACTCTTTATTTCTTTCTCATTATTTGTGACATTACGAAATCCATTTTCCCAGAAACCTAGTCCTTTAATATTCTTAGATTCTAAGCTATCTAAAATTTCTTGCCCTTTTAAACCATCCATAAACTTATATCCCGCATCTCTGTCCTTTATTATAAAAGGTAAATCAAAAATCATAAACATTGGAGAAAAGTTTGGTAGAGGACCTGTTGAGGACAGAACCATATCTAAGGTCCCCATACTTACACCCTCAATCATATCCCTTTCATTACCTAATTTCGAATTCTCAAATATATTCAACGTCATTTTGTTATCAGAGTATTGCTCAAGCAATCTCTTCATTTCAAGTAATCCTTTACCGTAATGAGAATCAAGGTCGACTGTAATCCCTATTTTAAATTCCACCATTTCCATTTCATTATTCACTACTTCATTATTATCATTAGGCTGCTCATTGCTGCTATTACTACTGCATGCGCTAATTGAGACCAGAATAAACATAATAACCACTAAACTTAACAATTTTTTCATACTCGACTCCTCCTAATAATTAATTTGTATTTAGATAATCTGAAACTTAATAACTAACCGAAGTATTATTCTGTTAGGTTATACTTCTATGGATTTGCTACTACCAGATCTTCACAATTTTGTTCTGATTGTTTTAAATTTGGATATTTACCTTCAATTATTTCTACAACCGTTTTCACCTGCCTAACTTTTTGTCTTATAGAGTAAGAAAGACTTTCCTCAGAGAGCCAGGGACGAGCCATTTGAGCAATAGAAGGACCTGGTTCGAATTTAATATAACAAGGCGAGGCCACTCGGATAATTTCAGGCATCTCCCAGAAACGGGTTTGCCCTCCAAAGGAATCAAAATTGACAACATGAATATCCATTGGTAAATCACAATATTGCCTAATACCGGCCAACATTGGTGTAGTGACATCATTAACAGGATTAAAGCTATTTGCCCCCAATTCGTGTAATAATTTTGCTCCTGCAGCATTCCCATGCCCAGCTAATATAGAAACTTTGAAAATTGTTTCCTTTGGCAATTCTCCCATTTGGCGAAGTTCATTAAGTATCTTTAAAACACCCTCATCCCAAACAAGAAAACCCCTAATTCCCTTTTCGACACATCTGAAGATATCAGCAAGATAAAATTTAACACTATCTTGTCCCCTAAGCCTAAGCCCTGATAGACATCCCTCTGGCGAAGATGATTGTTTACCTATTTCCCAAAGTGGACGCTGCCCTGGTGCCATAATAACTTCAAGATTTGCCTCTTTACTTAACTGCGCTATTCTAGTTAAATCTTCACCTGTTAACCAAGTAGAACCCATAAGTGAAATAATTACTCTATGAACATTTACTCCAGATATTTCCTTCTGCTCAATGAGTGTTTCTAGTGTGCTCGGTTTTTCAACGCCTGATATTTCAACTCTGTAATTAGCACCGTCCGCAAACGTACTATTTGATGATGGTAACTCATAATTGTCACTATTGGGATACTCTAATTTACTAAGTGATTCTTCCGCTTTTATAAGCCATATATTATTTTCCAAATTATCACCTCCTCGAATGTTATTCAAAAATAGCTCCTTTAGATGCAGAACTTACATGTTTTGCATACCTCCTCAGGTAACTGTATTGAGGTACATCAAGATCTTTAGGTACCCATTTTTCTAATCTCTTATCTAAAATATCTTGAGGAACTTCTAAGTCCAGTATTCCTTTTTCTAAATCAAAGCTAATGATATCCCCTTCCTCGATCAATGCAATTGGTCCTCCCTCAGCTGCTTCTGGGGAAACATGACCAATTGCAGCACCTTTTGTTGCTCCGGAAAAACGGCCATCAGTTACTAGTGCCACAGAACCGCCTAAACCCATTCCAATTAAAGCTGCCGTTGCAGTTACCATTTCACGCATGCCAGGTCCTCCTTTAGGACCTTCGTATCTCACAACTACAATTTCTCCAGAATTAATACTTTCTGAGTAGATGGCACTAATGGCTTCATCTTCCGAATTAAATACTCTTGCCAATCCTTTATGCACGTACATTTCCTTTACGACTCCCCCCTTTTTGCATACTGCTCCACCGGGAGCCAACGTTCCTTTTAAAATTTTTAGACCTCCAGTATTTGTATAGCAGTTATCGAAGGAACGAATAACGTCATTATCCAATACTTTTGCATTCTTAATATTTTCTTCAATGTTAGTCCCCGTTACTGTTAAAGCATCAGTATGCATTAGCCCTTTTTCTGCTAGCTCCTTCATTAATGCACTAGCTGATCCTGCCCTATCGAAGTCTTCTGGAAAGTGATCACCAGCTGGTTTCATTTTTACTAAATGCGGAACTTTTTCTGCATATTCATTAAATTTTTCTAAACTTAACTCCATTCCAGCTGCATTGGCTATAGCAGGTAAATGAAGGGTAGTATTTGAAGACCCACCAATTGCCATATCAAAAGTAATAGCATTTTCTATTGCTTTTTGGGTTAATATATCTTTTGGTTTTATGTCCTTCTTTAACAATTCCATAACCTGTATACCCGCTCTCTTAGCAAGAGCTAATCTTTTACCACTTACCGCAGGGGTTGTACCAGTCCCTGGAAGTGACATTCCCATTACTTCTGTCAAAATATTCATAGAATTTGCTGTCCCGAGTAAATTGCATGCACCAGCACCAGGTAAAGCCACTTTTTCTAGTTCATAAAGTTCTTCTTCTGTCATTTCCCCTCTTTTTACTAAACCAATGCTCTCATATAAATCAGTTAAACTTACTTTTTTACCATTCCAACAACCCGAAAGCATAGGCCCACCACTAACTACAATTGAAGGAATATTAAGACGAGCTGCTGCCATTAACATTGCTGGGGTAATTTTGTCACAGTTTGTAATTAAAACCATTGCATCAAACGCATGAGCGTTTATCATTATTTCAATGGAGTCAATAATATGCTCCCTACTAGCTAACGGGTATAACATTCCAATATGAGCTTGAGCTAGTCCATCACAAACAGCTATTACTGGAAATTCTAGTGGAGTTCCCCCTCCCATCCTAACTCCTTCTTTTACAGCCTTAGTAATAGTATTTAAATGAAAATGACCGGGCATTACTTCATTAAAAGAATTGACAACAGCCACTAATGGTTGATTCATTTCTTCCTCCAGTAAACCCATTGCGTGAAATAACTCCCTATGAGTTGCTCTCTCCATTCCCTGAGTAATTACATGGCTTCTCATTTTCTGCCTCCTTAATTAGATAAAGTGGATAAACAGTCTCTACCCTCCTCTTATAAAGTAACAATCAAATAATTCTATGAATTAACACATCGTGTTTCCCTAGAAAAAGTTTATTAATAGATTGAAAACATTACGATAAAGAATTTAAAGAAATTTCATGAGCCACTTGAATAATCCAGTCTTCTTGACCTCCTACAGCCTTTCTGTTACCCAGTTCAACCAACACATCCCTTGAGTCAACATCGAATTGTTCAGCAGCTTTCTTCACATGTATTAAAAAGCTAGAATAAACCCCCGCATAACCAAGCATTAGCGTATCAGAGGTAAATCTCGGCAAAGAAACCCCTTTTTCTTTCAACAATGGGAGAAGTACTTGGTTTCCAGCATCAATAGTTTTATATAAATCCATGTTTGTTGGAATCTCCATCTTTTTCAAAACTGCTAACAGCATTTCTGTAGAACAGTTTCCTGCACCTGCACCAAACCCCATAAGAGAACTATCTATGTAAGTTGCTCCCTCTTTAATTGCCACCAAACTATTTGCTATAGCTAATCCCAAATTGTTGTGGGCATGAAAACCTACTGGTATAGAAAGGTTATTCTTTAAAGCACAAACCCTTTGTTTTACTTCATGTGGGAGAAATGCTCCAGCAGAATCTGTAATATATATTACTTCTGCTCCATAGCTTTCCATTAATAAAGCCTGTTCTGTTAGTTTCTCTGTAGATTCCATATGGCACATGATTAGATAACCGATAGTGAACATCCCCATATCTCTAGCGACTTTTATATGTTGCTCAGCTATATCCGCCTCAGTAATGTGAGTTGAGATTCCTGCCACGTTCGCTCCATGCTTCTTTGCTAACTTCAAATCATTAATAGTACCTATTCCTGGTAACAAGAGAACCTGAAGCTTCGCTTTATTCAAAACTGATGCTGCTGCATTTACATATTGTAAATCAGTTATAGCACCCAATCCATATTGCAAACTACTACCACCAAGTCCATCGCCGTGGCCCACCGAAATAATATCTGCTCCAGCATCTTCTAAGCTTAGTGCAATTTCAGAAATGTCTTTTGGCATGAATTGATGAGAAATTGCATGGCTTCCATCCCTAAGTGTAGTATCCTTTATATATACAGTCTTCATTTCTTAACCCCCAATAACTTACTAGCATATTTTTCACCTACTTGTACTGCAGCACATGTCATTATGTCTAAATTACCGGAGTAACTAGGTAGAAAATCTCCACTTCCTTCAACTTCAATCATTGTTGTTATTTTATCAACAGAAAGTATAGGCCCCATTACCACCCTATATCCCGGAACATATTCATTAATTTGTGCCACCATTTTTTTAACAGATTCCTTAATTATCTCTATATCTGGTTTCTTTACTATAGTATAAATTGTATTTTTCATAAGAATTGGTGGTTCTGCTGGATTTAAAATGATAATTGCCTTTGCAAGATCTGCCCCAGCAATTTTCTCTATTGCCTTTTTAGTAGTTTGAGTAAATTCATCAATATTCTGCCTTGTTCCAGGTCCTGCACTTTTACTACTTAAACTAGCAACTATTTCTGCATAACTTACATCAGCAACGCTGTTTATTGCAGCGACTATAGGTATAGTTGCCTGGCCGCCACAAGTAACCATATTAACATTATCATCATTTAATATTGCGTAGTCGAAATTAATTGATGGGACACAATATGCCCCGATAGCAGCTGGTGTTAAATCTATAGTGAATATACCTGCAGCCCCTAGCAAATCTGCATGCATTGAATGAGCTTTCGCACTAGTCGCATCAAAAACTATCTTTATATCATTGATACCAAGAATATCCTTAATACCATTCGAAGTAGTTTTAATCTCTCGTTTGCGTGCTAATTTTAGCCCTTCAGTTTCCTGTATTCCCACAACGTACTCTAATTCCATGTATCTACTTTTTGTGATCTTAAACATAAGGTCAGTCCCTATATTACCTGGTCCGAGTATTGCAACTTTTACCTTGTTCTTCATTTTTCTTGATTCCCCAATCATAGATAATATATTGATTTCGTTGTATCTGTTTTATATTGTAAAACCGCGTTTCCTATAACGTTTATAAAAAAATAATTAATAAATGCTCCAACCAATTTCATTAGATATTTTCTTACTGCATTCTATCAGAAAAGGAGTATACTCATTTATCTTTTCTTTTGTCAAACTAATTGTATTTCCTGATACACTTATAGCAGCACTAGCTTTTCCGTAAGCATCAAAAACTGGGACAGCAACACATGAAAAACCTAAAGCAATTTCTTGATTATCAATTGCAAATCCCTGTTGCTTAATTTTTATAAATTGTTTAAGTAAAACATCTATATCGGTAATTGTATATTTAGTAAATTTTTTTAGTTCACCCGAAAGTTTCATGTTTATTATTTCATGGGATTGAAAAGCTAATATTACTTTTCCGACGGAAGATGCATGTAATTCTGCACGGGAACCAATTTGTGAATAAATGTTATTAACATTCCCATCATATTTGTCCAAGTAAATTGCTTCATTATTTGACCAAATAACAACATGTACCGTTTCCCCCGTTTTTTCCCCTATTGATTTTATATATGGTTTAAAAGTTGATCGTAGATCTACTTGCCTTAAAAAACTTTCACCTATTTGAAAGGCCCTTATCCCTAGACTATATTCTTTAGTTTCTGGATTTTGACGTAAATATCCCAAATTTTCCATAGTATCGATTAAGAAAAAAGCAGTACTTTTAGGCATACCCAATTCTCTACTGACTTCAACTAAGCTTCTTTTTTCAACTCCGATTATTTCCAAAATTTGAAATGCCTTTTCAACTGACTTAATTTTCTTTTGATTGTTAGACATAGACACCCTCCAGATTATTTTACATTGTAAAACGATATTTCCTATTATTAAATACTTCTACGTCCTTTTAATTTTTCCTTTAATTTTTTCCATTAAGTTTTCCTTTTTTTTTACTTTTTTTAATCATCAAGTATTAACCGCTACCAGCTGGCATCAGACATAATTGAAAAAGTCAAACCGTCCTTTGCTTGTAGAACGGTATCAATTGATAACCTCATAGTTAGGAAAACAGCACATACAACTAAACAAGATACTGTCTTCACGATCACATCTTATACCTCCCTCGATATATAATTTTAAAATACACATTACTATTTTTGGGGCAAATACTACCTAATATCATTTTCAAGCAGATCTAATTGTTCTATTACAATACTATTTTAAGCAACCTCCATAGAACCACCTCCCCAGCCTTTAATCTCTCCTTTACTTCAGGCTGGGGAAGATATGAAATAATGCTAAACCTAACCTTTGCCTTTGGGAGGTGTACTCCCGGGCAAATAGGACTTTGCAGGTTACCAATAATTTGCCCGGGATTTTTAATGCTTTTCTATTTGAGTTAACTGGATTATATTACTATTTTTATATTTTCTACAGGTAATGTCTATTTAGCCATAATCGTTTACTTTTTAGCCACTTTAATCCACAAGTCACCTTAAAATATAGTTAAGAAAACCATGCTTTATCAGAATCCATACAATAAAAAAGAAACCTTAAAGGTTTCCGACTTAGCATTCTATAATTTTATACTATTAATAAGCTACCTCTTTAATTCAGGCAAATCACAATTCATCCAGATCTACCCCAAAATACTCGTGAAAATAAAACATCTCTCATCCCAGCCATAAGCTTCCATGGAATATTAGGATAATTGTTTTTTACATCGGAAGAAATATTTTTGGTAGCTTCTCCTATGATTTCAAATCTTCTTATAACAGCATCTTGGCTTTTGATATCATCTTTAAATTCTTCCTTGATAATGCATTTTCTGTGACTAAATCCACATCAGCATTAAGGACATCTTGTAAATCATATTTCAATTCAATTCGCTTAAATAAAGACTTTTTAGTTTCCGGCAAGTATTCTATTAAAATATAAATATCACTATTATGTTTTTCTTCTCCTCTAGCAAAGGAGCCAAATACAGAAGCTTTTTTAATTCCATGCCGTTTTAAAATTGGTACTGCTTTATTCTTAATAAATTCTAGATTCATCCTAATCCCTTTTCTAAATGGGAGAAATCTAATCTATTAATATATATTATCCACCGAAGGTTAACTAAATATAATTTTTACCTATTGTTTCTAGAGGCTAGTGCGCCAAAATATAGGCATGCTTATAGAATTGATAAAATCAAGGTATTGAGTATACATATTTCATTTCCAGGTCTTATTGCCATCCTATTTAATAACTGTCTCCACTTTATTTATTTTCTTCCCAGTAGAGTAAATGGTGATGGCTCCGTGTAGATCATTTCTGTAAACAGGAATACCCACATCTTCAAAATACTCCAGGACATTCTTCCCAGGATGTCCAAAGGAATTGTTTTCTCCAACCTGGATTACAACTATTTCTGGATCTACTTTTGCTAGATATTCTGTATTAAAAGAATATGAACTTCCGTGATGAGGAAATTTTAAGACATGGGACTGAGTGGTATAGGGCAGCATGTGATTAATAGTCTCCATCTCGATGTCTCCTGTAAATAGAAGTGATACATCATTATATATTAGCTCTGCA
>LOER01000043.1 GCA_001515945.1 Desulfitibacter sp. BRH_c19 | reverse complement strand
TGACTGCTGCCTTAATACTGTAGTAGTTAGAGACTACAGTTTCTATTTTGCTACTGAAGATATCATCGAGATATCTTAATCTTGCAGCGCTAATATCAAATACTGTAACCCTGGCACCCATACCAACTGCTATTTTGGCCGCATTTGTCCCTACAATTCCCCCTCCTATTACAACTACGTGAGCAGGAGGTACACCAGGTACACCGCCCAACAGTACACCCATTCCACCGTTTGGTTTTTCCAAAAACTGGGCTCCAATTTGGGTTGCCATTCTCCCTGCAATTTCACTCATAGGAGCTAATAGAGGCAGGACACCATTATCTAACTGAACTGTATCATAGGAAATACCTACGATCTTTCTTTCCATTAATGCCTTGGTAACTTTTTCTTCAGCAGCAGCATGGAGATAGGTAAACAACAATTGACCTTCTTTGAAATAGTCAAATTCCTGTGGCTGCGGTTCCTTCACCTTCATAATCATCTCTGATTTTTGAAATACATTAGATGCATTCTCTAAAATCTTTGCACCTGCTTCAGCATACATTTCATTACTAAATCCACTTCCTATACCTGCTCCGTTTTCAATTAGAACAGTATGTCCGGCTCTTTTAAAATCTTCCACACCGGCTGGAGTTATTGCAACCCTATTTTCATTGTTTTTTATTTCCTTTGGTACACCAATTATCAATTTAATACACCTCCAATTTATCAAAATGAGAACTGATTATCTTTTTTTAAGAGCATCCATGATTTTATTTACACCATCAACTGCATTTTCAGCATAAATATCTGCACCTATTTTCTTTGCCCACCCAATTGTAACAGGAGCACCACCTACTACTGTAATATACTTTTTTCTAACACCTTTTTCCACCAGGATTTCTTCCAAATCCTTTTGGCGAATCATTGTAGTAGTAAGCAATGCACTAGTTCCAATAACGTCAGCTTTTATCTCTTCAGCTTTTTCAACTATTTTTTCTGCAGGAACATCTCTTCCCATATCGGTTACTTCCAGACCATTTGCAGCTAATATGGAACACACTATTCCTTTTCCTATGTCATGAACATCCCCTTCTACAGTAGCTATTAAAACTCTGCCTTTCACTTGTTTCGAACATGAACCTTCTTCATCAGTTGAAATTGCATTATTTAAGATTGCTGTAGCATTTTTCATAACCTCAGCACATTGAATTAATTCAGGTAAAAATAATCTGCCCCTTTCAAAAAGGTCACCAACTTTTATTATTCCAACTGTATAACCAGTTGTTATCACTTCTAACGGGTCTAGCCCTTTTTCTAAAACTTCATTAGCAATTGCTTCTGCTTTACTTTGATCACCCTTTAATACAGAATTTGCCGCTGCTTCAAGAATACTCTTATCAATCACTTTATTCCCCTACCTAACTTTTAAATTTTTATCCAAAATATTCTATGTGGGTTAAGACCCTCACTTCTATAAGTGGGGTCTAAATCAGGTGGATTAGAGTCTTCATCTGATTCCCCGTGTTCAGCTTTGGCTGAACGAGTTCACTATTGATTAGACTATATTACCTGTTAAGCCCTGTTAACAGGTAGCATAAGCATTAACCAATCTTCGTTTTAGCTTTAAAGCGATTGACACAATTAATGTCTATATCGAGGAGCCTTGCTATATTGAATTTAGCTTCAATACCCCTTGCTGGTGCATCATAACCCATATATACATTGCCTATGTCCAAGTCTTTTCTTAATTCAGTCATAGCTATTTCATCGTGCAGGTCAAAGACAGAAACCCCTAGTTTATCTGCGACATACTTTTTAGCTTCACTCAAGCGCATTCCTTTATTTAGCTGCATCCGTCCTACTAGATCTCCAGCAGTTCGAATTCCGCCCATCCCAGACGCTAGAGCATGTGTTGCATGCATACCTACAGGGTCACCATAGCCTACCTACAATCCATCCATTCTCGCAATTTCTGCCATGGCAGTTGAAGCTCTAGAAACACAATCTATTGGTGTGACTGGAGTTAATGGAACACCACCCACTCCCATACCTACATTGGCATGAACAGGTATATTAGCAACTTCACCACATGCTTTACACATGGTTACGGCACGTGCTAAATTCCAAGGGAATGATCGGCTACTATTTGTATTAACAACTGAACCAAAAATTGTCCCCCCTGCTTTTTCTACCACTTTAATTTGTTCATGGGGATATAATCCTGCAAGACGTGTACCCGCATATTCAACACTACCATGAAAACCAAGAATAAACTCCCCTGACATGCCTACCTCGATACCCATTTCCGGATACTTAGCCTTTAATCGTTCTATAGCTCTCAGTACAGCATAGAATTCCACATCACCTGATGCAGCTGTTGTATCAAAATCGAAGCCATCTGCCCCAGCTTCATACATTTGGCTGGCAACCAGCATAATATCTTTCTCAAGATATTCGCCAGCCTCCATTTGTGCTTCCTGAGCTTCCTTAATCTTCCCTAAAGGTAGGAGTTCTGCAGCATTTTCGCATGGACCATCAGGCTTAGTATAAAGACCCATATTTGGCATTGCTCCGTACATTAATGGAGCAATTGTTCCTTGCAAGCTTTCCGCAAAGAAGGCTACTTCTTCAGAAAGATTTATTTTTAAAGGCTTAATACTGTAATGGACATAAGCCATTTCTAAAGTATCCGATCCGAAGGCCCTTTCAAAGACCTTTAAGATTTGTGGTCTTTCTATTGGAATCCCAACCCTGGTTAACTTCATCGGAAAACCGTCATAAGATAAAATTAACTCATTGCCAGGTTCAACACTAACAAATTTCCTTGGATCAGCCACAATATCATAAAGCTTATCAATATCCTCTTTGGATAAAGGATCAACCTCAGCACGATCTGCAGCATCCTCGACACCTTCTTCAATTTCACGTCTGACTTCATCTTTGGTAAAGGATATAAATTCACCATCCCCCAACCTGGTAAGTATATTGCTCAATGTTTTCACTCCCTTAATAAAAATAGAAAAGTTTCCAATGTATATCTCAATAAATCTAATCGTCCACCTCTTTTCATCATTTTACTTATTATGTAGCAAATATCATGCCACAAGCTAACGAGAAGTGAAACGATTTATTAGGGTTAACACATTCTTGTTATATCCCAAATAATATTTTTAAAATTAATAAATAGTTTTACTAAATTATGATTTAAAAAGGTATAATGAAAACTATTTTTAAAAATCAGTTTAAATATTCTCATCAAGATTTAAACTTTTAATGGGCGACTACTTCTGCTGTGACTTCTTCCTCAATATTACAAAAGACTATTTTATAAATGAATTGTTATTTTTTAAAAATGAATTAAAATTTTCCATATTTAAAGGACACTAGCAAAATTAATCGAATGTTAGTAAGTATAAAAGTGAAAAAACTTTTAGGGGGCACTCTTTCAATGATTAATTGCAATAATCTTATAACAGGTATTTTAGCTGTTAACCATAACGACACGGTAATTTTATACAATGAAGGCGCACAAAAGATTTTTATGGATGAAACTCTAACAAACAAAAAGATTACCAAACTTATTGAATCACTATCATTTGAAATATGTGTTCAACAGATTAGTCTTGAACATATTTCTGATATAGAGCTAAAAACCATATACGTAATAATTGCTTTTAAAACATTTTCCCCTAAAAATATTAATGACCTTAATTGTTTTACTTTAAGAAAGATATTGGACAACTGTCATGATGAAATTTTTGTAGTGGATAATAAAGGCAATTCAGTTTATGCTAACAAAGCTGCTGAAAAAAATTATGGGGTAAAAGTATCCGATCTAATAGGTAAGGCTAGCTGGCAGCTAGCAGAGGAGGGCATCTGCTCTCCACCAATAACTCCCATTGCCCTTTCTGAAAAGAAAAAGGTCACCATAGAACAAACAACTAGAATTGGAAGAAAACTTGTAGTAACAGCTAGTCCCATTCTTGACCAAAAAGGTGAAATTGACCTCATAGTTGAGAATTCCCGTGATATAACTGAATTGAAAAACATCAAACAAGATTTGGAAGTAACTAGAGAATTATTAGAAAAGTATAAGAGAGAAGTAGAGGTATTGCGCAAAGAAGATCTTAATGTAAAGAATGACATAATTGCTAACAGCAAACAAATGTGTGATTTATTGGATATTGTACATGGAGTTGCTACTACAGATTCAACTATCTTAATATTAGGTAAATCAGGAACAGGAAAGAGTATACTTGCAAAACACATCCATAAAATAAGTAAGCGCAAAGATGGTCCATTTATTACCATTAACTGTGCAGCAATTCCTGAGCAGTTATTAGAATCTGAACTCTTCGGATATACCCCTGGTGCTTTTTCCGGTGCGAGCAAAAACGGTAAAGTAGGGCTCTTAGCTTTAGCAAATAATGGCACACTTTTTTTTGATGAAATTGCGGAGATACCTATCAGGCTTCAAGCAAAACTCCTAGAGGTTATCCAAGGACACCGATTTACTCCCGTGGGAAGTGTTAAAGAGAAGCTAATTGATGTTAGGATTATTGCTGCAACAAATCAGAAGCTTAAAGAAATGGTTAACAATAATAGTTTTAGAGAAGACCTTTTCTATAGGTTAAATGTAATTGAACTTGAAATGCCTCCATTAAAGGAACGATTGGAAGATATCATACCCTTAATCTACTTTTTCCTAGAAAGGTATGATAAAAAATATGAACGTAATCATGATTTTACCGAAGAAACACTAGATTTATTAACCCAACATGATTGGCCAGGTAACATAAGGGAACTTGAACATACAATTGAAAGATTAGTTGTAACTGTAAAAGATACAGTAATTAAACCTAAGAATTTGCCTAAGATTTTTCATGACAACTCTAAATCACAATTTCATGTATCTTTTCCAAGTTTTGTGCCCTTAGATAAATCTGTAGAAGAATTTCAAAAACAGTTAATCAACAAAGCATATAAACAATTCAAAAACACCTATAAGGTTGCTGAGGTGTTACAAATAAGTCAAAGTAAGGCGTATAGATTAATCAAAAAATATACAGACTGATAGCCTAAAAACCAGATATTTGTAAGCTACTTACATTATGAGATTGCATAAAAAACCGCCTTAAAAAGGTGGTTTTTTTCCTATAAATATGTAACACGCTTAATTATACAATAGTTTATTTGTAAGTATGTTGTGAATAAATATCAGTAGATAAGTCTTCAGCCATAGCAACAATACTATGCGATAACTTACCCAATTCATTTACTGCGGTAGTAATTTCTGATAGCACTATCGCTTGGTGATTGGCTACTTTTGTTAGTTCTTGTATGGATAGGGTAATCTGTTCAACAGAATTTTTGATTTCTTCTACGGTTAATTTAATGTTATTGGTTGATTTCAAACTTGTTTGTGCCAGTTTACGAACTTCAGCAGCTACAACCGCGAATCCGCGACCGTGTTCACCAACTCGAGCAGCCTCAATAGCTGCGTTAAGGCCAATTAAATTGGTTTGATCAGATATCTTTTGAATGATCTGAACAATACTATCTATTTCACCTACCTGATGATTTGTTTCTTGGGAAACACTTCCCAATTCCTGTCCTGTAGCAGATAACTCTTCTGCTTCAGATGCTATTTGTTGAACTGTATTATTAAAAATATTTATTGTCTCCTTTAAGGAATTCGCAATCTCAATAAGCTGTTGCTTTCTTTCTACTGATTGTTGAATTGCAATTCCACCTACGACCTTATTTCCCTCAAAAATAGGTACTGCAATGGCTACATATGGCGCACCGGCAACTTCTTTTCCTATTTCAACTACCATTCTTTCTCCATTTTGCATCGCCTTATAGATTGCCCAATCAGTTCCAACCTTTTCTCCCACATAGGAAGATACCACCCAGTCAAAAGTTTTGGGACAAATATCCCATAGTGTAGTTTCAGTATCACATAAAGTTATACCAATGTCCTCAGTAGTAAACTGATTAATTAAAGGAGCTACAGTCAAATAATGCTTCAGAGTTTCGCATAATTCTTTATTCCCTGACATATTACCACCACCCACCTATCTTAACTTTAATTATTTTCAAGTGTTTTTTATTGTCTTCTCAATATAGGCCTGCAAATCTTTGTCAGTCTCAGAATCGATTAGTATTTTTTGAGGTTTATTTAAGATTTCCTTATACTTTTCATTTGCCTTTTCTACAATATCTTGTGCCCCTTTTTCTTTCCAATCACTATATGTATCCCAAGTAGATACTGTTGGTTTCCAGCATTTACGAAAATGATCAAATGTGCTTTGATGAGCTAAATAGGCTCCGGAATGGCCGACTTCCTTTATAACCTCTTCAGCTTCTATTTGATTATATGTATCCATACCATTCATTATCCTTAAAACCCTGCTCAATATTTCTTCATCAATAACAAATTTTTCATAGGATACTGTCATTATAGAATCTAAAACTCCTACACATTCATTAATGATGTTTACACCTGAAGCAACTAACATAAATATATTCTGCATCGTCTCTATCCCTGCCTGGCAGTCTATTTCCTTTGCATCTGTTAAGCCTGCCATTGACCTGGTGGGAACATTGTATAACTCTAAACCCATCTGAATGCAAGCAATGTTTATTAAATTCCCCTCGGGTGAACCAGTTATATAGCTAGCATTTTTCATATTTGCCATTGATGAGGCAGGTGAATATACAACAGGCGTTCCAGGATTTATTAATTGTGTTAGCACCATACCAGCTAAAATCTCTGT